>JAYROD010000136.1:0-5750 GCA_041911835.1 Fimbriimonadaceae bacterium
CAAGGGCCTCGAAGTTCGCATACCGCTGGTGGCTCTCGTCGACGTTCGCGCGCGTCCGATTGAAGCGGGACTCGGCCATATGTCGCCCATTTTCGGGACGGCGGGCGTCGTCGTCGTGCTCGGCGGCGGGGCTTTGGTGATGCGCCGAAAATCCCGCGCTCTGGGCCGCGAATTTCCAGATTTCGGCGAGCCTGGCCCGAAATGACGGACGACAAGGTTCGTCTCCACAAGTTCATGGCGCATTGCGGCGTGACGAGCCGTCGAAAGGCGGAGGACTTCATTCGCGAGGGCCGGGTAGAGGTGAATGGGGCAACGATCACCGACATGGGCTTCAAGGTCGGCCCTGAAGATCGTGTGGTAGTCGACGGCAAGCCGCTTCGTGCGCCGAAGCTCTACTACGTGCTCATGAACAAGCCGAAGGGGGTCGTGACGACGTTGAGCGATCCACAGAAGCGACAGACCGTCGCCCATTTGCTGCCAGATCTCGGGGTCACGCTCAAGCCGGTCGGCAGGCTCGATATGGACACCGAAGGGCTGCTGCTGTTCACGAACGACGGGGACTTCGCCTTCCAGATGACTCACCCGCGGCACGGGGTGGAGAAGGAGTATGTCGCCACTGTCCGGGGCCAACTCTCGGCGAAAACGCTCAAGGACTTGACGAACGGCGTCTTCATCGAGGGGAGGCGGACTGCTCCTGCAAAGGTGGAGGTGTCGAGATTCGACTCGAAGTCCGGCCAATCGACTCTTCGAGTCATTCTTCACGAAGGCCGCAACCGTCAGGTGCGGCTAATGTGCGAGACCGTTGGGCATCCCGTCACCGCCCTCCGGCGAGTGCGGATCGGGCACCTCGTCCTTCGCGATATGGCTCCTGGCATGTGCAAGACGCTCGGACGCGTAGATGTCGAGAAACTGCTTGCCTCGGTCGGTGGCGGTACGGTCAAGCAGGAGACGATGCCACGCAAATCCGCCAGACCGCATCCAAAGAGCCGCCGACCGCGAACCAAGCAGCGTTCCCAGCGGGTCTAATCAAGAGTGGCCCAGGGAGAGAGCGTCCGGGTGTTTGTTTTATGAAGGAGAAGAGAGAAGTCAAAACGCCGTCGATCACTCGGCGTGAGTTTCTGGGCAACGCCGGGCTCGGGGCGATGGCGTTGCTGTTGCCTTCGTCGTTGGCCAACAAGAGCCTTTGGACCGCCCAGGGTTCGGCTCGATCGATCGTACAATTCAGCCTCACGTTGGGCCCCGGCCAATCTCAAGTTCTTCCCGGGAATCTGACGGACGTTTGGCGCTTCACCGGTCAAGGTCAGAAGGGGGCGCTCAACGCCCTGCAAGCGATCCCAGGGTCGTATCTAGGTCCGATTATTCGGCTCCAGAAAGGGCAAAGCGTGGTAGCTACGATCAACAATCAGCTCGCCCAAGACTCGGTCGTCCACTGGCACGGGCTGCATGTACCCGCCATCGCCGACGGTCATCCGAGCCAAACGGTGCTCCCTGGCAGCAGCTACAAGGTGGGGTTTCCGGTCATCAATCGAGCGGGAACCTATTGGTACCATCCCCACCCGGACATGAAGACTGGGGAACAGGTCTACCGAGGCCTCGCCGGCATGATCATCGTCTCCGATGATGAGGAAAGGGCGCTCGCGCTGCCTCGCGGGCAGTTCGATCTTCCCATCGTCATCCAGGACCGGGTTTGCGACACCAGCAACCAATGGTCCTATGTTCCGAACGGCAACGTTGGCACCTTGGGCAACAAGATCCTTGTGAACGGGCAATACAATTACATCCAGTCAGTAGCCACGCGAGCCTATCGGTTGCGCATTCTCAATGGTTCAAACGCCCGCGTTTACAAGTTGGCCTGGTCCGACGGAGAGCCGATGATCGTCATTGGAAGCGACGGGGGGCTGCTCGCCGCGCCGTCCAGCAAGAGCTACCTGACCCTTGCGCCTGGCGAGCGTGCTGAAGTGTGGCGCCAGTTTTCAGGCCCTAATGGGACGGTCGTGACCCTGAGCAGCCAGACCTTTACCGGAGTTGGATCAGGCGGAGGCAGCGGACTGGCGCAGGGGGCGGCGTTCGACGTCATGAATTTCCGCATCGACAGTCAGCAAACCGAAACGCTGCAACCTCCGGCCGCGCTCTCAAATCTGGGATTTGAGAATCCCACTTCGGCGATCAACTACAACTCGCCCAGGAGCTTCGCGATCTCGCAGGTCAACGGCCATTACGTCCTCAACGGCGAGGAGTTCTACATGAACCAAGTCGCCGCGAACGAAGAAGTGCAACTCAACACGTTGGAGGTATGGGAGTTCACCAATACATCCGCGGGAACACTCGTCGGGCATCCGCTCCATCTGCACGGGCGGCAATTTCAGATATTCTCACGATCGGTCGATCCGACGCGGCTAGCGAACTGGCAGACCGTGAGTGGGGGATTCACCGATGAAGGCTGGAAGGATACGTTTCTCATCATGCCTGGCGAAACCGTCAGGATTCTCGTTCGCTTCTCCCGGTACCCCGGCATCTTCCTCTACCACTGCCACACGCTCGAGCACGAAGACATGGGGATGATGCGCAACTATCGCGTGAACCCTTAGCCCCTGAGAATGGAGATTCTGGGGCTACAATGAAGGCATGGCCCGCAAGGACCTCGATGAATGGCTGTTCCAGGTCGGGACAGAACTTCAAAGACTCAGCGAAGAGATGACCCATTCGGGCCCCAAACTCGCGCGCAGCACCAAGTGGGAGCCTCGCGTCGATCTAATCGAAGGGCCTTCGCAGCTCATCGTCGTCGTCGAGATCGCCGGCGTCCGTGGTGAGGACATACGCATCGCCTACAACGTCGATCGCCACTGTTTGCTCGTTCGAGGCGTACGAAACGAGGAGGAACTGCTCATCGAAGGAAAGGGCGCGGCTCACCAACTCGAAATTTTCTACGGCGAGTTCGAAAGGACGATCCAACTCCCAAAAGTCGAGATTCAGCCGGAAGAGATTCGAGCTCAATATCGCAACGGGTTTCTGTTTGTTGTTATCCCGAAAGCAGGCGCCGAACCTGGAGCATTCCGGGTGCGTCGAACCATCACGATCCAGAGAATTTAATGCCTGAATTGAAACTGCCGGTCGAGGAAGAAATCATCGATCAAGAGGGTCAGCCTCAAGTCCAAGACTTGGACGAAGAGGAGCGCAAGCCCGACGTACCGTCGGAACTGAGCATCCTCCCCTTGCGTGATTCGGTGATCTATCCGATGCTCATCGCGCCGCTCAGCGTCGCGCGCGAGACCAGCATTCAGCTCATCGACGAAAGCATCTCGGGAAACAACCGTGTCATCGGTGTCGTCGCCCAAAGAAAAGCGCACGTCGAGCAGCCGGGTCCAGAAGACGTTTATGATGTCGGTTGTGCCGTAATCATCCGCACGCTCGTCAAGATGCCCGACGCCGTCCGGCTGATCGTGCAAGGGATTTCCCGATTCAAAGTTGTCGAGTGGATTCAGGAAGAGCCATATCTGCGTGCGCGGATCGAAGTGATCGAAGAACCCGTGGCGCCAGATGAAAAGGCCGAAGAGTTCGAAGCGCTTCGCCGCTCGATTGCAGCACTCTTCGATCAGGCCGTGCGGCTTTCGCCTCAGTTGCCTGACGAATTGCGATCCCTCACTCAGGCGGTCCAAGAAACGAATGTCATGGCGGACCTCGTGGCGGCGCACATGATGCTCTCGCTGGAAGACAAACAGAAGATCCTCGAGACCGTCGATCTTCATGCTCGCCTTCGGGCGCTTCTCGAAATGTTAGGCCGAGAAGTTCGTGTGCTCGAACTCACCAGTAAGGTCAACAGCGAGGTCAGCCAAGAGCTCAGCAAGTCTCAACGCGAGTACTACTTGCGCGAGCAGCTCAAGGCCATTCAGCGCGAACTGGGAGAGAGCGACGATCGAGGAGAAGAGCTCGATGAACTCCGGCAGAAAATCGACCAGGCGCAGATGCCGGAAGAGGCGCTCAAGGAGGCCAATCGGGAGTTTGATCGGCTCCGGCGCATGAATCCCGGTGCGCCGGAGTATACGGTCGCCCGAACTTATGTCGACTGGATGGTCGCCATGCCCTGGAATGTGTCGTCCGACGACGTTATCGAGCTGTCCCGGGTGAAGGAGGTCTTGGACGACGACCACTATGGTCTAGAAAAGATCAAAGAGCGCATCATCGAGTTCCTCGCCGTCCGAAAGGTCAAGACTCAAGGGCGCGTCCGACAGCCTATCCTCTGCTTCGTGGGGCCGCCCGGCGTGGGCAAGACGTCGCTCGGTCGCTCGATCGCCCACTCGATGGGCAGGAAGTTCGTACGCATCTCCCTTGGCGGCATGCGCGACGAAGCAGAGATTCGCGGCCACCGCAGGACCTATATCGGAGCGCTTCCCGGGCAGATTATCCAGGGCATCCGACGCGCCGAAACGAATAATCCCGTCTTCGTTCTGGATGAGATCGATAAGTTGGGTCAGGATTTTCGCGGCGACCCATCGTCCGCGCTGCTCGAGGTCTTAGACCCCGAACAAAACTACAGTTTTAGAGACCATTACTTGGACGTTCCGTTCGATCTGAGCAAAGTCTTCTTCATTACAACCGCCAATCGGCTCGACACGGTGCCCGGTCCCTTGCGAGACAGAATGGAGGTCATTGAGCTTGGGGGTTATACAGAGGAAGAAAAGATCGAAATCGCCAAGCGCCATTTGGTCCCAAAGCAGATCGAAGAGCATGGGTTAAGAAGTTCCCAGATTGAATTCAAAGACGACGCGCTCGTGCTCCTTGTGCGGCATTACACCCGAGAGGCAGGAGTGCGTAACCTGGAACGAGAGATCGGTAGCGTCGTCCGCAAGGCTACGCGCCAGTTCGCCGAAGGTCGAAAAGCCAAGCTGACCGTGACCAAGCGGTTCATTCAGGAGGCCCTCGGCGCACCCAGGTTCCTCCACGACGAGGTCGACGAGCGGGAGATGACCCCTGGGACGGCGGTTGGACTGGCATGGACGCCGGTGGGCGGCGACGTTCTCTTTATCGAGTCCACCCAGATGCCGGGGAGCAAAGGCCTCATCGTCACCGGCCAACTCGGCGACGTCATGAAAGAAAGCGTGACAGCTGCACTGAGCTATATCCGCAGCCACTCGAAAGAACTTAAGATTTCGCCCGATTTCTATGACAAATCGGAAATCCACGTGCACGTTCCGGCAGGCGCCGTTCCCAAAGACGGCCCGAGCGCGGGGATCACGATGTTGACGGCCCTGACCTCCCTTCTGACCGGGAGGCCCGTTAAAGAGCGTCTCGCGATGACGGGAGAGGTCACGCTCAGCGGGCAGGTGTTACCGATTGGCGGGGTCAAGGAGAAAGTCCTGGCCGCCTATCGCGCGGGGGTCAGCGAGTTGATCTTGCCCGACCAAAACGAGAAAGATTATCTCGAGGACGTGCCGGAAGAGATTCGTCACAAGCTGAAAGTCCACTTCGTTAAGCGGGCTGACCAAGTGCTCCGGCTGGCGCTCGAAAAACCCTCGAAGCCGCCGGCAAATTAACAGTTCTCGGTGACTTCGACGCGAATACCGATGGTGCCGATGATGCGGGCGACCTCGTGACACTCCTTCTCGGCGGCTTGGTGGACGACGCAGAACCCGAGATGGTCGATCTCCCAAGTTTCGATGTGCGCCTCTTCGGCGGAACAAGCCGTCGCTATCATGAGTACCGTCATGACTTCGGCGTATGTGTTGTGGTCGTTGTCGAAGACGGTCACCAGC
>JAYROD010000137.1:0-7826 GCA_041911835.1 Fimbriimonadaceae bacterium
ATTGGCTGGTCGAATGCTGGAGCAATCGGCAGACTCGGGGTGCGGTGGGAGTAAATGAGCCGTTCAGGAAGGTTGTCGACGATCGTGACGAGCGGGCGTTTCAGCCTGCGTAGGCTCATGATCGTCACGCTGACTGTGACTGTCTCTCCCACGTTGACCGCAGGCGGCGAGACCCGATGGAATTCGAGGCCCCTGACGGAGAGCCATGCCTGCAATCGGGAAATGAGCAGCAGCGTGATAATGGCAGTGCTCATATAGAACAATGCGGCCGAATTGATAAGTACCGCCATGACCAACAGGAACACGGCGGCCCAGGTCAACGTGATTCGGCCGATGCTGCGCAAGGTTATCCTACCGGGACGGGCGCCGGCACGGTCTCCAGAATCTGTTCGACAATGTACTCGTTCGAGGTCCCTCGTGCACGCACTTCACCCCGCGGGATGATGCGGTGGCCGAGAACCATCGGAGCCACCGACTTGACGTCTTCCGGCCGGACAAATTCCGCCCCGGACATGGCGGCATGAGCTTGTGAAGCCAGCATGAGATAGAGCGAGCCGCGAGGCGAAGCGCCCACCGTGAGCAGATTGTGATCTCGGGTCGCTCGAACGATGTCCACTACGTATTGCCGAACCGTCTCGTGAACGAACATGTCTCGGACGCCTATTTGCGCCTCTCGCAATCGATCGAGCGAGCAGACTTCCGAAATCGTCTCGATCGGGTTGCCAATCTGGTGATCGATGAGGATCTGCGACTCTGATTCTCGGTCCGGGTAACCCAGGGCGACTCGGGCGAAGAACCGGTCCAACTGTGCTTCAGGCAACGGGTACGTACCCGTCATTTCGAGATTATTCTGAGTCGCGATGACGAAAAATGGCTTGGGAAGCGGCCGCGTCACGCCGTCACTCGTGATTTGCCGCTCCTCCATGGCCTCGAGAAGTGAACTCTGGGTTTTCGGGGTGGCCCGATTGATTTCGTCGACCAACACGACGTTTCCGAAGATTGGCCCAGGCCGAAACTCAAAGGTTCCGTCCTTCTGATTGTATATGGCGGATCCGGTGATGTCGGCGGGGAGCAGGTCCGGCGTGAATTGAATTCGATGGAAAATACCACCGATACTCTGGGCCAGCGCCTTGGCAAGCGTCGTCTTACCGACTCCCGGAATGTCCTCGATGAGCAAATGCCCGTTGCACAACAGCACCAAAATGGACTGGTGAATCGTGTCCGTCTTGCCGACAACCGCACGCGAGATTTCATTGGAGATCGCCGTGGATAGCGAAGCGATTTCTGAAGGTTTCAAAGGTCCTCTCAAAAGGGAATTTCGGTCATAGTCTACGCGGCTTTGCATCCGAGTTGCACCGTTGAGTTCTACGATGCCGTGATCGGGAGACGTGAGCTTGTCCATCTTGGGTTCAGTCGGTGGCTCCGGTCAGCGAGTTGGACCACCTGCCATAATTCGGCCCGATGAGTTCAGAAGGCACCGTGATCGGAGTCGACGTAGGCGGGACGAATGTTCGCGCCGTAGCGGTCGATAGGGACGGAGCTGTCGCCGGAGCCAGAATCGAACAGCCCTCGCTGGCTCAGGATGGCGCGGAAGCCACCCTGGATGCGATCGCAGCCACAATCGAAAAGGCAATCGAAGGCGCCTCAACTAAGCCGACCGCCGTCGGTATGGCCATCCCGGGTCGGGTAGACGACGAATCAGGGGTCGTGGTGTGGGCTCCGAACTTGGGAAAGACGGTCGGCGGCGTATTCGAGAATTGGAAAAATGTGCCGATCCGAGAACCACTGGAAAAACGGTTCGGCCTTCCATTCCGGATGGGCAATGACGCCAACTTGGCGGCTCTGGGGGAATACCGGTACGGTTCGGGCCGAAACAGCGCACATTGCCTGACGATGCTGACGCTCGGCACAGGTATCGGGGGCGGAGTCGTACTCGCGCCGTATGCTTTGCAAGGCGAAGCACGAGGACCGGTGGTACTACTCGGCGGGAACCGAGGCGGAGCCGAGCTGGGGCACATGTGCATACTCTTCGGCGGCCTTGACTGCAATGCGGGCACGTACGGGGCCATCGAAGCCTATTGCCAGCGGGATGCGATCGTGCGCAGGGCGGTCCACAAGCTGATCCGCGGTCGAGAGTCGGCGCTCGTCGAGAGAGTGGGTGGGGACTTCGGCAAAATTAATCCGAAGATGATCTCCGAGGCGGCTAATGCGGGCGATGAAGTGGCGATCGAAGTGTGGCAGGAGGTAGGCACTTACCTGGGGGTCGGAATTGGGAACCTCATTAACATTTTCGCTCCAGACGTTTTCGCGATCGGCGGACAGGTGAGCAAGGCGGGAGAATTGCTGCTTGGTCCGGCCAGAAAGGCCGCCAGAGACGTCGCCATCGCCACGTTGTTCGCCGACGCGAAGATCGTCATCGCCGAAAAAGAGGATGACGCAGGATTGCTGGGAGCCGCCGCGCTCGCCCATAGGTTGGACTGATGGAACTCAGGAAGGAAGTCTTGACGATTTCTGGGGATCGCAAGCTCATCGTCTATTCAGTCGAAACTGAAGCCGAGCCCCCGATCGAAACTCCAAGCTCCGACGTGCCTCCGGTGCCGGAGTCCAGGTAATCTCCATCCCAATGCGTCAAGCTGTTTGCGAGGTTGCTCGGTGACCGAAGTCATCATGCCCAAGATGGGCGACGGCATGGAGGAGGGCACGCTCCTCAATTGGCTCAAGCAAGAAGGCGAGAAGGTCAAGTCGGGCGAAATCATCGGCTCCATTCAGACCGACAAGGCCACACTGGACCTCGAAGCGCCAGGCTCGGGCGTTCTCGCGGGTTACCTCATTAAGGACGGCGATACCGTGCCGGTCGGCAAACCAATCGCGGCCATCCTTAAGGACGGGGAGAAGCTTCCGGCGGACTGGGGCTCGGGCTCAGCAAAATCAGCTCCGGCCGCCGTTTCCGAAGCCCCGATGGAAGTGGCGGCAGAGGCGATAACGGCATCGGTTGCCCCGCTGGCTACTACTGGGCGCGTGGTCGCAAGCCCCCTCGCGAGGCGGGTGGCGCGAGAGCTCGGGATCGATTTGGGAACCGTGCAGGGGACTGGACCAGGTGGGCGAATCGTCGAAAAAGACGTCCGCGTCGAGCGCCCAGCCGTCGCGGTAACGGCTCCAATCGCCGTCCAAACGACCGCCGCTGATAAGACTGTGCCTCTCAACCGGCTGCGACAAATCACGGCCGAACGGACCCATCTCTCGAAGCAGGAGGCGCCCCACTTCTACGTGACCTTGGAGGTCGACGTCGAAAAAATCCAGGCCTTGCGGGAGCAGTTTGCCGCCGAGGGAAGCGGGAAGGTGTCGATCAACGACTTCGTGCTCCGCGCATCGGTCAAAGCGCTCCAGGACGTTCCCGAAGTTAACGCGACTTTCGCGAAGACGCAAGTCATTCAGTTTGGTGCGATCCATCTCGGTGTCGCAGCAGCCGTGGATGAAGGACTGCTAGTTCCCGTAATCAAGGACGCCCAGGCTATGACCCTGCGCGAACTGTCTGCCAAGGCCAAGGAATTGGTACAGAAGGCCCGAGATGGCAAACTCCATCCCGATGAGATGTCCGGCAGTACGTTCTCCATTTCAAACATGGGGATGCTGAACGTGGACAACTTCACGGCGATCATCAACACTCCCAATGCGGCGATCGTCGCCATCGGGACGGCCCAAAAGAAAGTAGTTGTGAACGAGAACGACGAGCTCGAAGTAAGAGTCCGCATGAACATCACGGGATCGTTCGATCATCGAGTGGTGGACGGTGCGATTGGCGCGCGGTTCATGAACGCGCTACGAGACTATCTTCAGAACCCGACAAGACTGCTTGCCTAAGCGCTGACGGGAGAGAATTCAGCGGTGAAGTGCCTGAGTATCGGCGCCTGTCTTGTGATCCGAAGGCCCTGGACTCTTTCTCGGTCAGCAAATAACCGTGCGAAGGCCTCAGCGACGTAATTCACATGGGCCTGGGTATAGACCCTTCGAGGGAGAGCCAGTCTAACAAGCTCTCTGTCCGCCGGCAATTCCTTTCCATCTACATGTCTGCCGAACATGGCCGAACCTATCTCGACCCCCCGAATACCGCCCTCGACGTATAACTCGCAAACCAGCCGCTGGGCCGGGAAATTTTCGGGCGGAATCTGAGGGTAGAGCCGTTTTGCATCGACGTATACCGCATGCCCACCGGGCGGTTGGATGAGCCGTATGCCGATGGTGGAGAGTCGATCGAACAAATATCGAATCGTGGCTACCCTGTATTCGAGATACTTCTCGTCGAGCGCTTCTTCGAGGCCCACTGCTAGCGCCTCGAGGTCTCGACCCGCCAATCCTCCGTAGGTGGGAAAGCCCTCGGTCAGAATCAGTCGATTTCGAGCTTGATCGGCCAGCTCGTCGTCGTTCATCGCCAACATGCCACCGATATTTCCGAATCCGTCTTTCTTGAGGCTCATCGTCGCGCCGTCCGCATAAGAGAACATCTCCTGGGCGATCTCCTTGGGTGTGCGGGCACAATAACCCTCTTCTCGCTGCTTGATGAACCAAGCGTTTTCAGCAAACCGACATGAGTCGATGAAAAACGGGATCCGACGTTCGCGATAGATCGAACTGACTTCCCGGATATTTGCCATGCTGACCGGCTGGCCACCGCCTGCGTTGTTTGTGACGGTGATCATCCCAAAGGGAACCGCGCCAGGTGGTTTCGACTCCAGGAAGCTGCGGAGCTTGGCCGTATCGATATTTCCCTTAAATGGGTGTGGGTTGTCCGGGTTCTTGCCTTCGTCGATAACAAGGTCAACGGCCTCGGCGCCTGTGTATTCGACATTTGCCCGGGTCGTATCGAAGTGATTGTTGTTTGGCACTGCCTTTCCGGGGCCACAAAGAATAGAACAAAGGATCTTCTCGGCAGCGCGCCCCTGATGTGTTGGGATCACATGGCGCATGCCCCAGATTTCTTTGACCTTGGTTTCGAAGGTGTGGAAGCTCCGTGATCCGGCATAACTTTCATCGCCTATCATGATGGCGGCCCACTGAGCCGCGCTCATGGCGCTCGTGCCGCTATCCGTCAAGAGGTCGATAATCACGTCATCCGCGTCGATAAGGAACGGATTCCAGTGAGCGTTCTCAAGGATGGCCCTGCGCTGCTCTCGAGTGGTAAATCGGATAGGTTCGACCGATTTGATACGGAACGGTTCGATGATTTCAGACATGGCTCGAAAGGAAGTTACCTGCGCGGAGTCAATTGCCAAAGCCGGTATATTGCCTGACACCGCGACGGAGAAGCAGCGACGCGCAGAGGGCAGCGGCAACGATCCAGCCCACCTGAATTCCCAGAGACGCGCTAAATACCTCAGCGCTCATCTTGCCTGTCAGCGTGTCGACCGGAAAGCTCACCGTGTACCGGAAGGGAAGGCAGGAGGCCGCGTTCTGCGCCCATTGCGGTAGCGTAGCCAAAGGAACGAGTCTCCCAGAGAGAAATAGCTCCGGGATGTAATACAACCTGAACACGCTTTCGAACTCCGTCGTCCAAAGGGCCAGCATGGCGATGCTGTACGCTGCCAAAAACGAAAGCGTGTGCGCACCAATCAGAGCGATCCAGAATCGCCAGTCAAAATGGAGCGCACCCCACTGCACACCGCCGTAGGCAAGCGCCACGATCAGCAGCAGAGGCATAAAGAGCACGCTTTTGGTAAATCGCCAAGCGCCGTTTCTTGCAAAGCTGTACCAAAAAATCGAGAGGGGCCGAGCAAGTTGAAAGCTGAACTGTCCCTCTCTAATGTCCCACGCAATGTCCCATAAGAGGTGGCAAATGACGAACTGGGATATCGTCATCGAGCAGAGGTAATAGGTGACAAGTTCTTGGTGCGAAAGGCCGGCGATGCGTCCCCCAGGGCCAGACGCGGCGATCCAGACGGCTGGCAGGATGATGACCGCCTGAGCGTCAGCAAGCATCCAAATGATCGTTGCAGCAGGATACGCGAAACACTCTTTCACGTAGACTTGAAAAACCGCAGCCATCCGTACGGCTGCCACTGTTGGTCCAGATCGAGTTCGAATGACGCCCAATGGGCTACATTTTGGCCTGCAGCAGCATGGCGCGAAGTTCCTCCGCGCGGTCTGTCGGCACCAGGGCCATCAGCGTATCACCACTGTTCATGACTGTGTCGCCTTCAACGACGATGCCTTGATCGTTCCGCAAGATCCAAATGAGGTTTGTCTTTGGCGGAAGGTTGAGGTCTCGAACCCGCTTTCCGACCACGGGTGAGCGAGGACTCAGAAACGCCTCGACAATTTCGAGATCGCCTTTTGCCAACGCTCCGACTGGGATGACCTCGTCACTGGAGATCTGCTGTTCGAGAAGACTAAAGATGATGGACGTCGCCGACACGGTGTCATCGATGCCGATCTCTTTGAAGATTTTCTCATGCGTGGGGTCGTTGACCCGCGCGAGCACGCGGTCGACATTCCAAACCACTTTGGCCATTTGGCAAACAACGAGGTTGTCCTCGTCTTCGCCGGTGACGGCGACTACCACGTCGGCGCGGCCGAATCCGGCTTCCTTCTGAACGCTGATTTCGCATCCGTCGCCCAACATGACCGACTCTTCGCCGAGACTGGATGACAAGTATTGAGCTTGACGGGCGTCTTTCTCGAGAAGTAGGACCTCGTCTCCTCGGCCCACCAGTTTCTTGGCAAGGTGCAGTCCGACGTTGCCTCCGCCAACGACGATCATATACATCTTCTAGATCTCGAGCTCCTTGGGAAGGATGTTGTATTTGTCAATGGTTTCGTATGGCTGCTCTGTGATCCAGTCGCGCATATATCCGGCGATAAGTGCGCTTGCGGTGATGCAGAAGTAGCCGAGTTCTCGATACGCCTGAGCCCTATGAGGGTCCGCGACTTTCACGCTGACATGTTTCACTTTGAACTTCATGCGAGCGATCTGCGCAGCCATGATATTGCTGTTGTCGCCTCGGGTCACCGCGAAGAATGCATCTGCGGTTTCGATCCCCGCCTTGAGCAAGACATCTTCGTCGATCCCGCTTCCGATGACGACGTGGCAATTGTGCCGGTAGCCGAGCCTCCGTAGAGCCTCGGGATTCTGTTCGATGATGGTGACCCGGTGTTTTGAAGCAAGCTGAAGCGCGAGGGTCGCACCGGTTCGGCCGCAGCCAAAAATAACGACATTCATGGGCGCGAGTGAGACTATACCTGTCCTTTCAAAGCGGCATCGACTTCGGCTCTCGAGAGCTGCTCACCTTGAGAACCGGTGATATAAAAGGCGGCTGCTCCTCTTCCCGCCCACTGGCCAACGCGCGCCGCGACGGTGTTCCAGCCGTGGGCGGCGATCAGCCGAGAGATGCGATAGGCCATGCCCCTGCCTTTGGGAGCTCGAATCTCAAGAATCCCGGGCGATCCTTCGAGAAAAGTGTGCTGGAAGATCTGTTGCTGGCGATCTGGGTCTTTGCCCCGCTGCCGCAGCAACTCGTCAGCGTCAAGGTCACCAGCCAGCGCCTTCTGCAGCGCTTTTTGCACGTGGGTTGAGGTCGCTGCTGGGACGACCCGATCTCCAAACGTCGTCGTGAAGACGTCCAATGCGATTCTGGGCTCCGACTCCGTTGTGCTCGCCCTTAGACCAACGAGGCTAAGGTCAAACGCATAGAAAACCCCGAGGATTCTGCTGAGTAAGCCAGAGGTATCAAGGCAGCAGATGGTGAATTCGGTGGCTGCCGCGTCATGCACGGTCGCTGCGGATACGATGGGATCTCCCTGCGCCGCGGCCCGAACCATGCGGAGGTGTTCTC
>JAYROD010000138.1:0-1847 GCA_041911835.1 Fimbriimonadaceae bacterium
AAGGGCGCGCAACTTGCGTTCGAGTTCCTTCCAGTCGGAGTCTGAAATAGACGCGACCCAAATCTGGACGTCCACCTTTCCTATGGCCTTGCGTAAGGACGCTGCGACTTTCGATTCGACGTTTCGTTTGCGCTGCTCCTCCGGCGTTAGTTGGCGCGGCGCATCGTCTGCATCCATCCTCGCTACTTTCGCGGCGGTAGGCGCAGGAGCCGTGGGGTATGCCAAGGTACTAGCCGCTCTGCCGCCACCACCACCGCCACCGCCAAAGCCGCCGGAGCCGATTAGATGCGAGGCGTTCCGGCCGGGCAGATTCCCACCCATCTCATACGAAACGCCATCGGCCATCTCGATCGGCACAGCCACCGTGCGCTGTCTTCCGCCGATATTCACGATTCTGGATTCAACGGCCACAAACGACGTGAATTCGCTCATGATCGAGTATTCGAGCGCGATATCGGTAATCGACTCCTTGGTCGGAGCCTTTGCGTCACCCGAAATCGACCCGAGCCAGTTCTGACGGGTAAGTTGGTCGACTTGCTGGCGCGCCCACAAGCTCATGACGGCAGGAGCTGTGGCGGCCGTGGGGAACTCTAGCTCCACCGTCTGGGACCAAGGCTTGCCCCCGAGTTTGCCGGTGAGGATCAGCTTCCCTGGCCCGCCACCGGTATATCGCCCATGGATGATCACCGGCCTTCCATCGAACACGTCTGGGATCGCGGTTGGAAGAACGTCGGTGACGGCTTGCCCTTCGAACGTCGCGACGACGTTTGTCAGTAGCGGCGACTCAGTCCGTTTGAGAAACCTCGCGACGGCTGGCTCCGCAGACTCGGCTAGCGTAACGACCTCGCTGTCACCCTTTCCTTCCGCGCTCATCGAATCGATCAGAAAGCGATTGACGCCGTTGCCGATGCCGAAAGTGAAGATGCGGGAGTTGCCGTTCTTACGTTGGATCGTGTCGAGGATCTCCTTTTCGTCGCCGACATAGCCGTCCGTGTTAAACACAACGAGCCGTACCTTGGACGGGTCTTCGGGCTGGGCATAGGCAGCTTCAACCGCAGTCCGGAGCTGGGTACCGCCGTTTGCCTGAATCGGTTTGACGAAGCGCTCGGCCGCCAAGATGTTTTGCGGCGTCGCGGGGCGCGGTGACTTCCAAAGGTAGTCGACGTTGTTCGAGAATCCGAGCACGTTGAAGGAGTCGCCCGGTCGCAATGAGTTGATCAGCCTGAGCGTGAGCTCTTTGGACTTCTCGATCGGGAATCCGCTTTGGCTTCCGCTCTGATCGATGACGAAGATGACCTCCTTCGGCGCCACCTGGCTTGCAATCGGAGTGCGGGGTGGCAACAGGACCAGCGAGAAAAACCCTCCTCTGTCTGGGTCGACGTGGGTCAAAAACATTGGCTGGATCTGGTCGGTGGCTACGCGATACCGGAATATAAAGTCCCTGTTAGGGATTTCCTCAGCGTGTTTGAGCTTGATCTGAGCTCGATTCGGTCCCACCTGCTTAACGTCGACGTCGTGCAGGATCGACTTCCAGTCTCGAATAGGGGCGCCGGCATCGAGATCGATCGTCAAGTCGATGTTGGTGCCTGTTCGCGTTCCCTTCGGCGTGATGGGCGGCGCAATCTTGCCCGGATCCTGTGCGTTACCAAGGAAGCGCGGCCCGACGACCATCGGAAAGTTGAATTCGAATTGGCCAGATTCGAACTTTAGAGTCTGAACGTAGGTGATCTCGACTTCCACGCTGCTTCCCGCAGTGATGTTCGCCACGCTTTGAGTGAAGATATTGGGACGCTCCTGGTCCAATAGCGCTGCGGTTTGACCTTGGCTTTTTGCAAGGTCGTATATCC
>JAYROD010000139.1:0-5225 GCA_041911835.1 Fimbriimonadaceae bacterium
AATAGCCCCGCCCGCAATGGGTGGGGCATTTTTTTGTCGTCCATGAGACTTTGCCGGAACTGACCCTTAATCGCTCTGCGTCGGCGAAGATGGCGGCGCACGCTCTGGGGCTTCGACGCTCGGCTCGACGTAAGCCGACCGGGTGAGATCGCGATCATCCTTTCGAAAGCGGCGAGCAAGATCATCGAAGAATGTGTACACCGTCGGAACGACCAACAGTGTTAGCATCGAGGAAGTGATTAGACCGCCGATGACTGCTGTCGCGAGAGGCGCATACATCTCCGAGCCCTTTCCAACTCCGATCGCTAGGGGCAGCATGCCCAACACGGCTGCCAGAGTCGTCATCAGAATCGGTCGTAATCTCGTTGGGCCGGCAGTAAGGATCGCCTCGTCGCGGGGCATGCCGCGCCCGCGAAGTTGGTTTGTGTAATCCACAAGAAGAATCCCATTCTTCACCACGATTCCAATCAGCATCAGCAAGCCAATAAACGCAGTCAATCCAAACGCCCGGCCCGTAATGAAAAGGGCCAACACCATGCCAATGGCGCACAGCGGAACAGAGGTCAAGACAACCAGCGGGTAGATGAATGATTCGAATTGGGTTGCCAAGAGCATATAGATTAACGCTATGGCGAGAAAGACCGCTAGTCCTAGACCGCTAAAGTCTTGCTGTCTCCTCACCTGTTGAGCTCCAAAAGCCCAGTAGCTGCCTTCCGGGAATTTCATGGCGCCCAACCTGCTTTGGATGTCGGCCTGCACCTCGCTCTCCGCACGGTCGACAATCCTACCGCTGACGCTGATGCTGCGTTGGCGATTCGTTCGGTCGATCTGATTCGGACCAGTGCCAATCTCCGCGGTGGCGACTTGCCCAAGCAATACGGGAGCGCCACGTTTCTCACTTCCAATGACCGGGAGGTTTTCAAGCTGCTGCACGGTCTTGCGGTCTGCCTGAGGCACTTGCACATAGATCGGGTACTGATAACCCCGCTCTTGATAATAGGTCGACAGCGTCCCGCTCGTACTGGCGGAAAGGGTCTGCGCGACATCCTGGAAGGTGATCCCCAGCGTACGCGCTTTTTCCCGATCGACGTGCCACTGCAATTCGGGAGCGGCGTCCTGAACGGAAACGTCGACGTTCTCCATGCCGGGGATGCCGCTCATCACATCTCGCACGGACTTGGCGGTCTGCGTCAACTCGACCAGATCTTGTCCATAAACGTCAACGGACATGCCGGTATTTGCGCCGCCTAAAATGTTAGCGACGATGTCATAGGAACTCACTTGCGATTGCGCGCCGGGGACTTTTCTGAGCGCTCTTTGCAGCCTTTTGACGACGTCGTCTGTTCGGGCCTTTCGGTCGTCCTTCAGTTTGATGCTTGCGGATCCCTCGTTAGCGACTCCATTGCCCGCTCCGCGCAGCCCGACGTTTGCGCCCGCCCCTGCGATGACTGTTTCAACATCAGGGTCCTTGAGCAGGATCGACTCGACGACTTTCATCGTTTCGTCGGTCTTGGAGAGCGCGGTTCCGATCGGAAGCT
This sequence comes from Fimbriimonadaceae bacterium, assembly GCA_041911835.1. Taxonomy (GTDB): domain Bacteria; phylum Armatimonadota; class Fimbriimonadia; order Fimbriimonadales; family Fimbriimonadaceae; genus JAYROD01. The sequence continues at coordinate 1,539 of JAYROD010000139.1, forward strand.
TGACGCGGACCGTAACGTTACCGCTGTCGCTCGCCGGCAGCTGTTCTGTTCCAACGGATGGCCAAAGTACCGCGGCAAATACAATTGCAGAGGCGCCGATCAGCAAGATAACCCATCGGTGATGGATCGCATAATTGAGGACATTCCGGTACCCCGAATCCAGATGGTGGAACCACGTGCCGAATCGGTCGAACATCCTTCCGATCGGGCCCACCTTATGTCCATGCTGTTCCTTTAGTTCCGGGTGCGCCTCTTCGAGGACTTCCTCTTCCTTGATCATGCGCGAAGATAGCATCGGCACGACTGTGGTCGCGTCGAGCAGCGACACCGCCAGGGAGAAAACGACCACGAGCGCGAATTGCGTGAATGTTTGGCCGGCCTGACCCTTGATCATAAAGAGTGGCACGAAGACGATCATGACCGTGAAGGTCGACGCGAATACCGCGGACATAATCTCTTGCGCGCCGCTCACGGCAGCTTCGGCGGAGCGCAGCTTGTCTCGCTCGATGTGACGATAGATATTTTCGAGCACGACGATCGCATCGTCGACGATAAGCCCTGCCGCCAAGGCCAAGCCACTCAATGAAATAGTGTTTAAGGTAAATCCGCAGAAATAGATGAGCGAAAATGTCGAAATGATAGAGATTGGGATCGACAGCGCAACGACGAAAGTGCTCCGCAGATTGCGCAGAAAAAACGTGATAATGAGGATGGCCAGAACGGCGCCTACTACTGCGGTGAGTTGCAGGTCCGAAATCGAGTGCTCGATGAACTGCGATTGGTCATAGGCGACGCGAAACTTGATATCCGGATATCGCTTTTGGATTTGCTCAACGGCGGCCTTGACGTTATGCGCCGTGTCGACCGTATTGGCGTCGCTTTGTTTCGTGACGGAAAGGTTCAGCGCCGGAACTCCGTTCATCCGGACGTATGACCGGACGTCCGCGCTTGCGTCGCGAATATTGGCCACCTGGCTGAGCGTCACCAGGCGCCCACCGACGTTGGCGATAGGGGCGTTTCGCAACTGGTCGAGCGATGTGAAGTAGCCCACCGCCCGGATCGTGAACTCGGTGTTGCCTTCTTTGGCAATTCCCGCAGGCTGGCTAAGGTTTTCTTGTGCGATGGCGCGAGAAACGTCGGAGATGGACAGTCCGAATGCCCGAAGCTTGTCCGGGTCGACCTCGGCGATGATCGCTCGATCCTGGCCTCCGGAAACGTTGACCTGGGCCACCCCACCCGCCGAGTCGATGATCGGGCTCACGTCGTTGATCATCCGATCGCGCAGCTTGATCATGTCTTGGCCACCCGAAACCCCGTAGACGAGGATGGGCAGCAGCGAAGGGTCGAACTTGAATACGGTTGGCTCATTCAGCGTCGGATCGTTTGGAAATCGACCCTTCGCGCGTTGAACGGCCTGCATGACGTCGATCGCCGCGGCATCCACATCCACGCCGTAATTGAACTGAACGCGCACGAACGTGGAGCCCAGTTGAGAGCTCGACGTGACCATATACAGGCCTGGAACTGTGGAAACCGCCTGCTCGATCGGTCGGGCAATCTGGGTCTCCATCTCCTCTGGAGAGGTGTTCGGCCAAGAGACGCTGACGGCGACCGTGGGAATCGCCACCTTCGGCAACAGATCGATGGGGAGCCGGATGAGGCAGACGATACCGAGGAGCACTAATGCCGCGATTCGCATCGTGACGGCAACTGGCCTCGTTACCGAAAATCTGGCGATGTTCACTGGGCGCTCCGCTTCTTCGGTCCGTCGGCTCCAGAGCGCTCCGATCCGTCCGCCGGCTGAACCTTCTGGCCATCCTTGATCGGCGCATAGCTGAGCGTCACTACCTTCTCTCCCGCCGTCACGCCGCTCGTGACCTCGGTGAACCTTCCGTCCGTCGCCCCCGTTAAGACTTTGACCGAATGAGCGACGTTGTTCGCATCCACCACGGTGACCGTTTCCACACCCTGAGCTTTGCGAACCGCCTCGCGCGGCACGGCGACGGCGACATCGTGTTTGGCGATGACGATGGCAACTTTGCCGAACATTCCCGGCTTCACGGTGCCGGACGCGTTATCGAGCTTGAGGAGCAACGAAATCTGACGGCTTTGCAGGTCTGCCGAAGGGTTGATATTCGTAATCTGCGCCTCGATCGGAGTGGGAAGCCCGTCGAAGGTGATCGTGGCGTGGTCACCCACTTTGACCTTGGCGCTCGACTCAATCGGCAGAGCGCATTCGACGTAAAGCCACTTGAGAAACTCGACGATGAGTACGGGTTGGCCGGGAGACGCGAGCGCGCCGGGGTCGGCGTTTCGCTGAGTGACCACTCCGTCGATCGCCGACTTCAGGCTTACATCCGCCAGCTTCGCTTGGGCCTGAGTCACTTGAGCCTCGGCGGCATTGACCTGCGCTTGAAGCGCCGCCAGGTTCTCCTTGTAGGCCTTGGTTTGGGACTTGTTGGCGGTGGCCACATTCAGAGTCGCTTGGGCCTGGGTGACCTTGGCTTTCGCCGCCGCTATGTCGGCTTTGCCTTTCTGGCGAACGATTTTCGCGTTGTTCTCCGCGGACCTCTTTTGGGCTTCCGCCGAGGCCTGGGCCGAAGCGGCGACCTCGAGAGCACCCTGGGCGACATCGACCTGGCGCTGCTGCACTTCATAGGCCGTCTTGACGTCATCGAAGGCTTGTTGGGAGATGTAGCCCTTGTTCAGCAGTTCGAGCTGCCGGTCCAAACGGGCCTTCGCGTTGGCCTGATTGGCCTTTTGCAGCTCGAGCTGAGCTCGAGCGTTGCCGACTTGGGACTTTGCCGAACTGACCTTCGCGGCGGCATCGGCCACAGCCGAATCGGCCGAAGCGACCTGGGCCTCGTAGCTCTGTTGAACTTGGTTATAGTCCGCCTGGGCGCTGGTCAGGGCGGCCTGCTGCTGGGCGATCTGGCTTTGGACACCGACGGAATTTGCGCTGGAGCCCAGTTGAGCCTCGGCCAGACGCGACCGCGCTTGGGCGACGTTCGCCTGGGCCTGGGCGAGCGCGCCCTGAAGCTCCGTTGGATCGATCTTGACCAGCACTTGCCCGGCGGTCACGCTGTCCCCAGCCCGAACCGTTAGCTCCTCGATTCGCCCGACCGTCTTCGGTGAGATTTGCACCCTGAACGGGGATTCGGCCGTACCGACGGTCTCGAGTTGGTCCAAGAGGGTTTGGGGCCCCGCGACGGCGACTTGGACCGCGGCAGCGGCGCCTTGCCTTTGCCCCTGTTGTTGAGCAAGGGCAGCCTGGACCCCTGCCTTGACCGTGAATCTCCAAACGACGAGCCCGACGAGAAGAAGCGATGGGATGCCAATCCAGAGGATCTTCTTCAACCGCGATGCTCCAGGATTCGAATCATATTAAAGTATGCGCGCACAGTATCTCCAGGGTTCCAGTTGACGGATTGATTTTGGCTTTTGGGCTCGATTCGTGTGCGAGGAGGTGGTTCGAGGGCTCCGAGGCGTTCTGGGAAACCGCTCTGCGCTTGCGCCTTCGGCGAGGAGTCATGAGGTGCGGTTCATGCTGCCGTGCAGGCCGGTTTTTTTGATCCCTCCAGGGCTTAAATTTAGTCCCTCCAGGGCTTGCCCTGGAGGGTATTGGCCTGCCCCCTGCGCGGGAGCGAATCGAATGCCATCGTCCGTAATCCAAATCTTCGCATCGCC
>JAYROD010000140.1:0-6363 GCA_041911835.1 Fimbriimonadaceae bacterium
AACTGCTCGTCGTCATCGCGATCATCGCGATCCTTGCCGCGATTCTATTCCCGGTATTTGCCCAGGCCAAAACCGCTGCTAAGAAGGCCGCCTCGATCTCGAACCAAAAGCAGATCGGATTGGCGATCATTCAGTATATGGCGGACTATGACGATCGTTTCCCGCGAAACGACGACTGTATGGATAAAGGCGGACTGAACTCCGCGCTTTATGGGTTGCCGTTTAACCCCGCGGGCGTCGGCTGTACCGCCGCTCCGTTCTACAACCGTATCAACCACTACAAGTGGCAGCGCTGGCTCATGCCTTATGTCAAGAACGTTCAGCTCTTCTTCCATCCTGCGATGGATAAGGACAGCGCAGCCTGGGGTGGAAACGGAGAGATTGATGGCGGATATGGCATTAACCTCGCCCTAACAGGCGCCCTGAATACCTATGGCGTCGCTCCGGCGACGACGGGCCAATTCCGGGACAGCTGGCTGGGTGGCAGCCAGACGGCGATTCCAGACGTCGCGGCCGCCTGGATCATCTTCGAGTTGGCGAGCACTTCGATCAACTATGCTCCGGTGTATCTCGACAGTTCGTCGGGCACGATCACGCGCACCGCATGGCCTGTGGCCGTTCGGGAAATGTGGAGACCGTACTTCTACAAACTGGTCTCGGCTCCGTGCACCTACGGAACGGAAATCGACAGCACCAAGGCTCCATTCTCGGGCGCGCTCAATCTGAGCTATGCGGATGGCCACACCAAGACAGTAGCCGTCAACAAGTTCTTGGGAGATACGCCGACCGCATCGCAGTACGTGGTCAGTTCCTCCTGGGGTTGTGCGCCGAACGGCGGGGCTTGGACAGTCTCTGGCCCTCCAGTGATCACCGGCAGTTGGCCAATGTGGGCTCTCCAGTAAGCATCATGAAAACGCTCGTTTCCTTGATTCTGCTTGCTGCGATCGGTTGTGTCCTTGGATGTGGCTCCGGTGCGTCCGAAGCCAACATGAAGAAAAACGATCAACAGATCGCCGATGCGAACAAAAAAATAGACGAACAGAGGACCTTGCCACCAGGCGACGGACCTCTTCGTTAATCGAAGCCAAGGCCGGGCGTCCGCCCGGCCTTCTTTTTTTTGGTCCCTGGCCATTCCGCTATAATTCGAACGTCGTGAAGCTGGTTCTTTGTATCATCCATAACCGCGACAAAGGGAAGATCACCGAAGAGTTGATCAAGGCCGGGTTCAAGTTCACCGTGATCGCCTCAACCGGAGGGTTCTTAAAGGAAGGCAACACGACGTTCCTCATCGGAGTCGCCGAAGACGAGGTCGATGCCGTGATCAGTTTGGTTGGGAAGGACTGTAAGTCTCGCGAACAAATGGTCAACGTGACTCCATTTGAAGCTGCTCCAGCGGGAGCATTCATTCCCAGCCCGATGAAAGTCCCGGTTGGCGGAGCTGTCGTCTTCGTACTGCCGGTTGAAAGGTTCGAGCGGTTTTGACGGTGCTGTCTCCTCCAGTGAGTCCGATCGCCGAACGACTGATCTCTTCCAAGGCCGAAGCTCAGTCAGTGCTGATCTATGGTCCGGACCTCGGCAGGCAGTCCTTGCTGGCCAATTCGATCGCCCAAGCTTGGCTCTGTCTCGGCCCGACGCCTCAAGGAGGCTGCGGCCACTGCGCTGCCTGCCGGTCGTTCCTGTCTGGGATGTGCGTCGATTTTCAGCGGATCGAGCCCCAGCCTCCGAGCAATCTGATCTTAAACGGCGCCATTACTCCCGACAGCAAACGGGACACGATCCCGACGGTGCCCCTCACCGAGTACTTTCGAACTCGGCCCATGGTAGGGCGATTCAAAGTCGTCGTCATCGAGCAGGCGGAGCGTATGAATACGGAAGCTGCCAGCGCGCTGCTCAAGATCCTGGAAGAGCCCCATGCATACTGCCGGATGATCCTGACGACAACATCTTTCGGAGCCTTGCTTCCAACGATCCGGTCTCGCTGCCTGCCGATTCCGTGCCGGCTCGAGGAGCCAAGCGAACGGACCGACGAGGTCGTAGCCGCCTTTTCCGAAGGTTTACCGTCGCTTGAACCGAAAATTGCAGCGGCTTATGAAGCTTACGAGAAGCTCCTCCATTTCTGTCGGGGCCTACCCCAAGCGTTGCCCGGTGCGGCAATCAAGCTGGCGGAGGAGTTTCGCGCGATCGCCGATGAAATTCAGGCAGTGACGAATGATTCCTCCCGGAACGCCGACGTCGAAGCCCTCCGGGCGCTTGGCGCCTGGATGATGGACGTAGGTTGGTCAGAGGCGGCCATCCATGTTGCGGAGGCCCACAGAAGAGTGCTGGGAAACGGGCAATTCGGCCTGGTAACCGATGCTCTCTTCGCAAGGATTTGCGCTTCTGGTTAGTTCCGAAGAAGCGGAACTTCGCGTATCATGAAGTGCGTAAGCTGATGAGGAGACCTCAGGGACGAACGTGCTTTCAACACTAACCAAAGACAAGGCGAATTTCGGAATGGACCGCCGGCCGCTCTTCGAAGGGCTGATGCGTGACTCCTACCGTCAGGCGTACAGCTTGGCGATGCGGCTCTCCGGGAATTCCGGAGAAGCCGAAGATTTGGTCCAAGAGACCTACGTGAGGGCATTTCGGTTCTTCCATCGCTATGACGATGCGCTTCCATTCACCAGTTGGCTTTTCCGGATCATGACCAACGTCCACATCGACACGGTCCGTCGCAAAGGCAAACTGCGGGTCGTCAGCATGGACCAAGCAGGCGTCGACGGCGCGACCACCTGGGAATTGGCAGACAATGAGGCCTCTCCCGAAGCGCAGGTGCTCGAGAACACACTCGAGGAGCCACTTCAGTTGGGTCTGCTCTCGATGACCCCAGAATTTAGGATTGCGGTTCTCCTTGCCGACGTTCAAGGTATGGCATACGAAGAGATCGCTGAGGTGATGCAGACGTCGATCGGCACCGTACGATCCCGGATTCACCGTGGCCGCAAACAGCTTCGCGACTATTTGGAGCGCGTTTGTCCGGGCCGATTCGCCGAGGTGATCGCATGAACTGCCGAGGCGTTGAATCCAAGATTTCAGCCTATCTTGACGGCGAACTCGGCGGATATGAGATGCTGACTTTGCGGGATCATCTCTCGCAGTGCAAGAGTTGCTCGCGAGAAATGGAGACGATCCGTGCTGCCAAGCAGATCATGTCGGCCATACCCGATACGGCGCCCGATCCCGAGTTCTTTGCGCGGCTGCGCACCAACGTACTCGAGGGGTCGAATCCTCGCCGCGAACTTTTCCCGTGGGGCCATCTTGCCATCGTCGGCTCTTTGGCGGCCGCCTGTGCCGTCGTCATATTCGTTCGGATGCAGCGATCCCATGTAGCGCCCAATGTCGCGCCGAAGCAGGAAATCGCTTCTTTCGATTTGAATCGAGACCAAGCGTACGTCGATGGCGCCGATTCTTGGGGCGGAAGGGCTCCCATCGTCCCGGCAAGCTACGGTTCGAGGTAACGACCAGAGATGTTGCCTGCATTCGCCGCCCCTATCCTGGCTCTCCTCGTCTGGCCTTCGCCGGATGGGATCGGAGAGTCGGCAAGAGATATCCTCCTTCGATCTCTCGATGCCAAGAACCGAATCTCGGTCACCATGATTCAGATCCAGCCTGGAGGGCCGGCGAGGGACGACAAGAGCGGCTCCAAGTCCGTTTCGATGCCCGATAGGGATTTCGTCCAAACAAAGCTTCAGTTGAGCCGAGACGGCAAGTGCCGCCGGACCGTGCTGCAGCCCTTGAGGATGCAAGGGATCATCTCGATCGACGATGGCCAGAATTGGACGACGATCTTGCCGGACGAGAAGAAGGTCATCATCCAAAGCTCGCCCAGCGCGCATCGATTCGACACGCGCCAAAAGATGGCGCTGATCGACCGGAACTATGTGTTGAAGCTCGAAAAGCAGTTGGACATCGCCGGACGCCGCTCTAATTCCGTTCTGGCGATCCCGAAGCAGAAGGAGCTCTCGAGCAGACGCTTCGTCATCGATGCGGACACCTACGTGCTGCTGAGACAAGAGAGCATCGATCCGAACGGCAAGGTGACACTGCAGTTCGATACTCAAGCCATCGAATTCCCTCGAAGACAGGACCCGGCCCTTTTCCGCAAACCCGACCTTCAGAGCCTAAAGATTGTCAATCTCCCCGCGCCGAAGCGGGTAGACGATCTGAGCCAAGTTCGGCAACTGATCGGTTTCGACCCGAGAAATCCCGACGATTTGCCTTATGGTTTCGAAATCGTGGAATGGCACCTACTGGGAGCGGATGACTCGCCGTTCATTTGCGCCCGACTTTCGGATGGAATCGCGAGCGTGTCCGTCTACCAGTGGGACATGCGTAGGAAATACAAGGATATGCCGTTCCGCTCGGGCGGAGACGCGGTTGATGACGGGATCAACATTAAGGTGTTCGGGGACCTGCCCCGGTCCATCCGGACGAAGATCGCCGAGAAATTCAAGGCTGCAGGGACTAGGCCCTAGGTGGCCCTCGGAACTTACCTGCCGGGCTCCCGCGTTATTGGATTTCAGGAAGGTCGCTGAACGAGCCACGATATTCGAAGCGCGCCAAAATTGACCCGCTCCGAATGCCGCTTGGCAGGAATTGTGCGACGAATAAGTAAGGAGAACCTATGAGCTTCTGGAAAACCGTATTAGCCAAGCCGACGCTCTGGATCGCCACAGGCGGGGCCATCGGCGTCGTCGCGACGGCTTCCGTATTGAACCATGCAGGCATCGCAGCGGCCCGCGCGGGGAGCCCCTCGCAAGCGAGCCCCATTTCGAACATTTCCACCGAATCGATGGCTGCTCTGCGTGATCTGGACAATTCTTTCGCCAACCTGGTGGATTACGTCGAACCCGCAGTGGTTCACATCCGTGTTCAGACAAAGGGTGGCGTCGACCAACTCGGGCGAAGAACCGGCGTGATGGGTGGAGAAGGCTCGGGTGTGATCATCAGGCCCGACGGCTGGATCCTCACCAACGACCATGTCGTCGGTGGCATGGACAAGGTGACCGTCGTTCTCAACGATGGCCGTGAATTTCCAGGCACCGTCCGAAGGGCCAATGATGAGCAGAACGACGTGGCGGTGGTCAAGATTGACGCCACGAACCTGCCGACAGCGCGGCTTGGCGACTCGTCCAAAGTTCGCACCGGGCAGTTCGCCATCGCGATCGGTTCGCCGTTTGGACTCGAGAACTCGGTGACGATCGGCCATATCAGCGCCCTTGGTCGTCGAAGCGAAGTGATGGACGGCCAGTTTGGTGGGCGCGCCTATTCGAACATGATTCAGACTGACGCTCCGATCAATCCTGGCAACTCCGGTGGCCCATTGATCAATATCGACGGCGAAGTCATCGGGGTCAACACCTCCATTCTTGGCGGAAACTCCATGTTTGGCAGCGCCGGAAACGTCGGAATTGGCTTCGCGATTCCGAGCAACCAGGCTCGCCTGATTGCGGAAATGCTTATCGAGAAGGGCAAGGTCGTTCGCTCCTACATGGGAGTTTCGCCTGAGAACCTCAAAGAATACGAGCGCAAGGATCTTGGGATCGAAGGCGGCGCCATCCTGCGCGACGTTCCGAGCGATGGCCCGGCAGCCGCGGCAGGCATCAAGAAGGACGACGTCGTCGTGAAAATCGGCAGCTACGAAGTCAAGGATCAGCAGGATCTTCGAAATTCCATGTTCCGATATGCCCCGGGCGAGACCGTAGCGGTCGAAGTGGTTCGGGACAAGCAGCACAAGACTTTCGAGGTCAAGCTAGCGAACGTTCCGAAACAGCAGATCGCGCAGGTGATGCCCCAGCAGCAGGACGGCGGCGAGGGCCCGCAAAGCATGGATCCTCGCGAGTTCTTTAAGCAGTTCGACCTTCCGAACGGCCCGCAGGGCGGGGACGACAACAGCGATGTGCCGCCGCTCCGAGAGGGGAAGGCGAAGCTGGGTGTCCAGGTGGGAGAGCTTAACGCCGACGCTCGGAAGTCATTCAACATTCCGTCTTCGGCCGCTGGAGTGGTCGTCATGACGGTCCAGCCCGGTTCGGTCGCCGACAAGCTTGGGATGAAACCCGGTGACGTCATCGAGAGCTTCGACGGTAAGAAGCTTTCCAATCCGCAGGACTTGGTCACCGCGATTGGGAACGTGAACTGGGGCGAAACGAAGCAAATCCGCTTTGGCCGCTATGCAAAGGGCGCCCAAACGATGATCGATCGACCCGTCACGTTCAAGTAAGCCGAGAGACGATAAAAGCGCCGAGGCAACTGCCTCGGCGCGTTTTGTTTTGGGACGATCGCGCGGCGGTGCAAGCAGGACAACAGCCCACTACCTCGAGCTTG
>JAYROD010000141.1:0-5228 GCA_041911835.1 Fimbriimonadaceae bacterium
CGCCATGCTTCATTCTCACGTAAAATGAAGGCAAGAATGAGGCGAAACCTTCATTTAGCCAACAATTGGACCAGTCAGAGCAGGTAGCTGTATCGCCGAACCACTGGTGAGCCAACTCATGAAGCACTAAACCTTCGGAATTGGCGAATGGCTCTTCTTTAGGATCGTGCAGCGTTCCAATGGTTTGAGTGACCGCGGTGATATTCTCCATTCCGCCAAACATATAATCCGGAACGGCGCATTGGCAAAACTTTGCATAAGGATATTTGATGCCCGTGAGCTCGCTATAGAACTTGACCATGTCGGCGGTTCCTCCGAACGCGGCTTTTCCAGCGGCGGTTAAGCCTTTGGGCACATACCAGCTGACGGGCAGCTTTTCCCACATCTCCTTACCTTCCTCATATTCCCCCGCGACGAGGCTGATGAGATATGTGGAGTGAGGTTGCTCCATCTTCCAATGGAAAAGTTTCCCTTGAGAAGTGTCGGTGACGCCAACCAATCGGCCATTGCTGATGGCCGTATAGAATTTAGGAACTTCTATGAAAGCTTCGCTCGTGGCCTTATCATCAGGCTCGTCATAGGTGGGCAGCCAATAACGCGTATCAACCATTTCGCCTTGCGTATACACGACGCCGGTTTTTGCGGGGAATGCTCGCTCCGGAGGAACGAAATAGATACCGGCAGTTGGAACTCCGGAGTACTGCGTTCGCACCTTCAGCACATCACTTGCTTTTGCTGGTTTCTCGAGATCGATCGTCAAGAGCTCGTTCTTCCAATTCCATTTGGCCGGCTTGCCATTCACAGTGACGGCGCCGATCTGCAAGGGGCCGCAGTCGAGCACAACGGACTTCATGCCGTCGGATAGGGGCCGAAGCGTGTTGGTCACATCTCCTACGATGCTCATCTTCTTCTCGTTGAAAGAGAGTCGCCAGCTGACGTCGAGGAGGTCAAAGGTTCTGGGTGGGCGTTGCGAAAACCCCGTACAGAAGACGCCGAGCGAGAGCCCAAGCAGAAGGAACAATCGAGCGCGAATCGTAGACATGACAATCCAACCGTACCTGTTTGAGACATGTCGAGGTGGACGGCTTTGCGTCACAATGAAGCTGGTGCCTCACTCGATACGCCCCCATATTTTCAGATTGCAGCCCTACGCTCCAGGCAAGCCTATCGGCGAAGCTAAGCGCGAATTGGGCCTCGGGGAGGTGGTCAAGTTGGCCAGCAACGAAAACCCGCTCGGACCTTCTCCGCTCGCAGTAGCGGCGATGGCAAGTGCGGCGCAAGATCTCCATCGCTATCCGGATGCTGCGGGTTACGCGCTTCGTGTGGCGCTTTCAGCGAAGCTCGGACTTGGACTCGATCAGATCATCCTTGGAAACGGGAGCGACGAACTCATCCATCTGCTTGGGCTGCTCTATCTGGGCGGCGCCGAAGACCAGATCGTCGTGGGGGATCCCAGCTTCGTGCGATACGATGCCACCGCAGGGCTCGCAGACAGTCAGTTGAAGAAGATCCCGCTCCAAAGCGATCTCAGCTATGACCTCGAAGCGATGCTTGGAGCGATCGACTCCCATACTCGCCTCGTCTTCCTGGCGAACCCCAATAACCCCACGGGCACCATTATCACCCTCGATGCGCTGAATCGATTCTTGGACAGGCTCCCCGAGGGACTGCCGGTCGTTCTGGATGAAGCCTATTTCGAGTTCGCACAATCGGATTCGGACTATCCGGACGCCGTCAAGCTCTTAAGGTCAGGGCGATATGTCATCGGCCTGAGAACCTTCAGCAAGGCGTATGGACTCGCAGGGATGCGGCTCGGCTATGGCTTCGGGCCGGCCGAAGTGATCGATGCCATGAATCGGGTGAGGCAGCCTTTCAACGCCAACCACTTGGCACAGGTAGGGGCGATCGAGGCCCTGCGAGACGAAGCTCATTTGACTCGAACAATAGAGCAGACCCGACGATCTCTGAAGATAATCGGAGAGGCCGCCAAGGCCGTTGGAGCCACCGCAATCCCAAGCCACGCCAATTTTGTCCTGATCGATCTTGGTCAACCTGCTCAGCCCATTTATCAGTCGCTGCTCGCCAAAGGCGTGATCGTCCGTCCTATCGGCGGTGAAACCATGATTCGGGTCAGTGCCGGGACAGACGAAGAGACCCGTCGATTCGCCGACGCTTTGGTTGCTGTCATGAAGGAGAAGGTGACCGCTTGATCGTTGTCATGAAGCCGGGTGCTACCCGGGAGGCCGTCACCGAGGTTTCGCTTCGCCTGGAGGAAGTCGGCTATATCGTCAATCCGATCTTTGGCGTGGAGCGCACGGTCATCGGCGCCGTGGGTGGCGCCCAACACGATAAAGTCGATGTCCTCGAACAATTGAGGGCCAGCGATTGGGTCGACGACGTTATCCTCATCACCAAGCCCTACAAGTTCGTCGCTCGAGAATTCAAATCCGAACAGACCGTGGTCGATGTGGACGGCGTGCTGATCGGCGGAGATGAAGTCGTCGTAATGGCTGGACCGTGCACGGTCGAGTCGGAGAGTCAGCTATTTGAGATCGCTTCAACAGTTTCCCGCGCAGGGGCCCGCATTTTGAGAGGTGGTGCCTACAAGCCAAGCACGTCCCCCTACAGCTTCTCCGGCATGGGAGTTGAGGGGCTCGAATTGCTGAAGAACGCAGGTTGCCGCTATGGCCTCAAGGTCGTAACGGAAGTCATGGATCCGAGAAAGGTCGAATTGGTGTCGGAATATGCGGACATCCTCCAAATCGGGGCGAGAAACATGCAGAATTACGACTTGCTTCGCGAGGTCGGGCAGTCTCGCACTCCCGTGATGTTGAAACGCGGACTTTCCGCCAAAATCGAAGAGTGGCTGCTTGCCGCGGAGCACATCGCGTCCGCCGGCAACCCCAATATCCTGCTTTGCGAGAGAGGCATCCGAAGCTTCGACTCGGCTACGCGAAATGTACTTGATCTATCGGCAGTTCCGCTGCTCCATACGCTGTCACATCTTCCAGTCGTTGTTGATCCCAGTCATGGCACCGGCCGTCGCGAGTTGGTGGCGCCCATGAGCAAAGCGGCCGTGGCCTGCGGAGCGGACGCAATCATCGTCGAGGTGCATCCGAGCCCCGATCACGCGATCAAAGATGGACCTCAAAGCCAGACCTTCGAGCAGTTCGAGGAAATGATGCCTGAACTCAGCGCAATCGCAATGGCAGTAGGCAGGTCGCTTCGCTTGCCGGTCCCCGCCTAGTGCGCCTTGAGCTTTCCTGGAAACGGGAGCATAAACGGCGGCTTGTAAATCAGCCTTAACGATTGTCCCCCCGCGATCTCAACCTGGATTGTCGCCTGACCGCAAGGCTTACCCAGATAATTGAAATACACCTGGACCGAATGCGACCCTGGGGATACCGAGAGGCTTTGCTGGCCCCACCTCATCGACTGCAATTGCCCGTCGATGACGACCTGCGGAGGACAAGCATAAAACAACGGCTGCCACCAAGACAGGCAGTTCAGATGGAGGTCGAGCGTCGCATTGACCGGAGGTGCATCCACGGAACGATTCTATCCGAGGATGCACCGAATTCAACCACTTAAGGGCTGATGATAACGCTGGTCTTTCGAGTCTCTCCACCATAGGTCGCCGAGAGCTGGACTTGCGTCGGCACCGCCGGCGCAACTGGGACCAAGTTCCTCGTCGCCGTAATCGCTCCCGCAGGAACCACAATGGTCTGGGGATTGGCGATCGGCAGAATCGCAGGATTGCTCGATGCGATAGCTACGGTTGCTCCACCCGGGGGGGCGGGGCGAGCCAGAACAACACGAAACGTGATGGGCAGTCCTAGCGCGGCGCTGCGCCTGTATGGTGACCCCGCCAAACCCGCAATGCTCGAGACTCCGATCGGAATCCGCCACATGCCCCGACCAAATGTGGCGACGTTGACGTAGCCCGTGCCCGGCACGTACTTAACGTCGTTGCATTGCACGTTCGGAAGACCAACAGGCTGAGTGGCGTTCGCCCAATCCGCCGGAGTTCCGCCAGCGTTCTCAGTGTAAAACGCTCCAGAGTCCGAAGCGACCATTAACGTGCTCGGGATATCGAGCGGAACGCCTGTCGTCCCCGTGACCTCGACCTCCCACTGATCCAAGTGATGCAGATCACCGCCGGCGTTATCCGATACGGTGAGGTCCCAATTGCCGTTCGCGGCGAGACCGCCAAATACGGACAAGAAGGCCGTCCGCGGCGACGTATCGAGCACGACGTTCGCTGCAGCCGTACGCCCATCCGGCTGCCACGTGCCCGTCAATGGCACTCCCGCCGGAAGATTGCCGCCCGTAACCGCCTGGTAAAGATGGATGTCGCCGTTCGGGGCGTTAGGAAGGTCATCGAGGTAGATGTCCACGCCATCGTCGGGATATCCGAAATTGCTGGCAGCAGTTCTGCCAACGCGATTCATCAGGTAGGCGGTTTGGCCACCGTGGGTGAGCTTAACCTGCAGGTCGCCATTAAACGTGCCGCTGATTTTGAGCTTGACCCGCACCCTCATGATTGATGTAATGGTCGACGCCACGTTCATCGTGTCGGTAATCCCATTCGGGTCGTTGTCCGGGATGTCGACATTCGGCAGCCGGCCTTGGGTGTCCGTGCGCTGGGTCTCAGGCGTCGTGATGACGGTGATGGCATTGACCGGCACAGGTGGCAGCGGGTTGCCCCCGCCGTCGATGTTGCTGAATCCCCGATTGGCGTCCGTTTCGGTGGTATCGAGACATCGATAGATGTGGTCGGTCACCGCTGCACCGCCGGGCGCCGCCACGCCTGCGTAACCGATGAATATCCTATTCGGGTTGAACGGATCGCTCGCAATGCTGGTAATCCATCGGGCCGGGGGAGATCCGTTTGGCAATGCCGCGCCCCCAGCAGTCCGGTCGATCCTTACCCACGTCGCTCCCTGATCTTGACTCATCCAGACAGCGCCATCGCTCGAGCCCGTGTAGATGCGATTCGTGTCGGCCAACGCCACGTGGATGGTCGTCACATAAGCGTTCGCACCACCAGCAGTCAAGATGGGTGACAGCGCACCAGTGAATCCCGGAGGCGGGTTTGCTCCTCCAGCACACGGGCATCGATAGATGCGTGTGTGCGCCACATAGATGTTGTCCAGCACGTCGTCGAAAAGAGGTGGAACGAAATTGGCGAACCCGGTTGGAAGCGGCATCGCCACCCGGCCAGTCCA
>JAYROD010000142.1:0-3061 GCA_041911835.1 Fimbriimonadaceae bacterium
AACGCCGAAGGGCGTCTGACCCATTCCCAACAGCTGGCCTACAGCGCCTTTTGGGCCGCCACCAATTTCCTCTGGGGATCGCTGCTGGTTGTCGTCATTGCGAGCCAAATCGGTCAGATCGCGCCCGCACACAAGGCTCAATTGGTCGGGCTCATGCTGAGTTTGGGGGCGATACCGGCGCTCATCGTGCCACTCATCGTCGGTCCGATGAGCGATCGCTGTTTCTCGCGTTTGGGTCGAAGACGCCCGTACATATTGGCGGGATCGATCATCAACTTGGCCGGCCTCCCGATGATGTATGCGGCTGGGGAACTCGGCGTCATCTGGATCTATGTCGCGACGTACTTCGTGCTACAGATTGGCAACAACATCGCGACAGCGGCATACGCGGGCATTATTCCTGACCTCGTTCCGCCTTCCCAGAGAGGCATGGCGAGTGGCTATATGGCGGTCATGTCGCAATTGGGCACGCTGGTGGGAATCGTGGCCTCGGGCTATCTTGCCGCCAACCACAACTTTTTAGGAATTTATGGCCTGCTCTTCTTCGTGCTTCTCGCGGGAATGGTCGTCACGCTGGTTTTCGTCAAGGAGAAACCACTTGCAGAGCGACCCCCCAAGCTTAAACTGCTGCAGCACCTCCGGCACTTGTGGATCGATCCAAGACAGTATCCTGACTTCGCGTGGGTGTGGCTGACGCGGGCGCTCGTTATGCTCGGCTTCTATGGAATCCTGCCCTTCATTCAATACTTCTTGGCGGATGTCATCGACGATCCGTCCCCGGCGAAGACGTCAGCGACCGTCTCGGGGCTCGTTTTGTTTTCCGCCATCGTCAGCGGCTACATCGGAGGTCAGATGTCCGACAAATTCGGCCGCAAACGGATCGTTTACGTCGCGAACACGTTCATGGCGCTCATGTGCGTCGGGCTGATCTTTTGCACCACGCTCGAATGGACGATCCTAGTTGCCTCATTATTTGGACTTGGATATGGCGCGTATATCAGCGTCGACTGGGCGTTGGGAACGGACGTTCTCCCAAACCAGCACGACGTCGCCAAGGACATGGCGGTTTGGCACGTCTCGATGACTTTGCCCCAAGCGCTCGCTGCGTTGCCTGCGGGAATGTTGATCGCATCGTTTGGGATGAGGGAGAGTCCTTCGTTCGATGGCCCACTGGGGGCACTCGTCGGGCTCCAAGCCGATCCAAGTGGCGAACTGATCTCCCGGCACTATACTCATGCGGGTTTTGCGGCGCTGTTCATCGCGGCCGCTGCTTGCCTCGGGTTAGGGGCGTTTCTGCTCCGTAACGTTCGAAAGGCCCGCTGAATCCGGACATCGATACGTCACAATGAGATTGGGCTGGGCCCCAGGGAGCATGCGGTGAAAATCGTCCTTTTGATTATTTTGGTCGTGATCATGTCGATTTGTGGGGCGGCACAGGCTCCTCCAAGCATCGAGGGCATTTGGGAAGGGTCCATCGAGGTTGGCGCGATCAAGCTTCGCATCAGCTTCCACATCACAAAAGACCCTTCTGGAAAACTATCTGGAACGATGGATAGCCCGGACCAGGGCGCGAAAGGGATCCCTCTGAGCTCGGTGACCCAAGACAAGCTCAATGTGACCATAGAGAGCAGCGCCGTCTCGTTCGTGTATGAGGGGACTATCGATCAGGCCGGAACGGTGATGACTGGAATCCTGAAGCAGAGAGGAAACACCATTCCCTTGAACCTAAAAAAGGTTGAGCATAGCACCGAAATCAAACGACCTCAAGAGCCGAAGCCACCTTTCCCGTATCTCTCAGAAGACGTGACCTATACGAATGAAACTGACCATAACACGCTAGCGGGCACGCTCACACTTCCAAAGGGAGCGGGACCGTTTCCCTCCGTATTGTTGATCACGGGTTCTGGGCTGCAGGATCGAAACGAGTCGATTCTTGGACATAAACCGTTCTGGGTCCTGGCCGACTACCTGACGCGACTTGGAATCGCCGTTTTGCGCGTGGACGACCGAGGTGTCGGAGGATCGACGGGAGACCCTCGACTCTGCACGACCGCCGATTTCGCAAAGGATGCCGAGGCGGGCATCGCCTATCTGAAAAGTCGAAAAGAGATTGACTCCAAGAAGATCGGGCTCATCGGTCATTCTGAAGGGGGGCTCATCGCGGCGATGATCGGTTCCAAATCCCCCGACGTTGCTTTTATCGTTTTCATGGCGGGCCCAGGCGTGCCCGGCCTTGATCTCCTGATGCTCCAGGCAAAGGTCATCTCTGAGAAGATGGGAGTGCCTGAATCCGAGGAAGCTGTCGCGTTGCGGCGCAAGCTATTCAACATCCTGATTGAGGAATCCGACCTTGAGAAGGCGAGAGCAAAGATGAAGCCGATCTTGAAGGAGCAATTCGACAAGCTTTCCCGGGATCAACAGGCGGCGATTGGCGATGCGGACAAATTCGCGGAACAGACGTTAGCGCAGTTCGTCAACCCATGGATGAAGTACTTTGTCGGATACGATCCTCGACCCGCCATTGCCAAAATCAAGGTACCGCTGCTTGCTTTGAACGGATCGAACGACACACAAGTCATACCATCGCAGAATTTACCGGCGATTATGGAGGCGGCGAGGTCGGGTGGCAACGGTCGAGTCGAAACGAAGGAATTGCAGGGTCTCAATCATTTATTTCAAAAGTGCAAGACCGGACTTCCAAATGAATATGGAGATATCGAGGAAACAATCAACCCAATTGCTTTAGAAACGATGGGAAGCTGGATCGTAAAGATCGTCGGTAAGAACTAACGCGCTGAGCGTTCGAATGCCTCTCGAGATTGTTGAAGCCAGAGCTTTTGGGATGCCGGTGTGAGGGGCGTCGGAGCTGGATTGGCTAGCCGATAAATGACGGCGTCGCGAGGAAATGCGAATCGCGCCTCGTCGAGGACACGGTACATCTTGTCAAGCTGCCCGGTGTCCCGGTAGATCAGTCCCAACCATCGGTAGGCAGTCTCGAGGGCATCCCTGTCGTCGGGGCCCTCTGACTCTTTGAGCGACTTCCCATATTTCCTCGCCTGCT
>JAYROD010000143.1:0-2910 GCA_041911835.1 Fimbriimonadaceae bacterium
ACTCATCGAATCTTCCCTTTCTACAACCCTGACTTAGTGCGCTCATCGATCAAAGAGATGAAGATCGGCACCGCGAGCGGATACACGATCGAAGGCGAGGACGCGTATTACCCGAAGGACCCACTGTATTATCTTGCCGATCCCAAATCGAAATACTGCAATTGGACGCATCAAAGGGACGAAATGTATTGGATGACCTGGGGAAGGCTGGGCTATGACCCGAACACTCCGGACACGGTGTTCGACGCAAAAGTGAAGTCGTGGTTTGGGGACGAGGGATCCGGCATCGCGCAGGATTGGAAGTTCGCTTCGATGGCCATTCCGGCCATCTATAGTGCCTATTCCCAGGGACCAGATCACCGGAACCATGCTCCGGAAATGGAACACATCGGCGGCATCGAGGCCTTCCAATCGGTCGAACCATTCGACACGTTCACCTACTCCCCGATCAACGAGCAAGTTGGCCTAAAAGCTCTGGGTGTAAGAGATGGCAGGATGACCATGCCGATGGTTGGCTCGCTGCTTGAAATATCGAGTGCGCTATCAGAATATAACGTCGACTGGAGCAAGATTCCAGATAAGTCCGTTGGCAGAATCCGCGAGCTGCAGAGTGGCTTCCGGATGCTCGGCAATCTGTCGAATTACTTCCAAAATCGAATTCGAGCCGCGATCGCCTATTCCGAACTTGAAAGAGCTACCGGAAAGATCGTGGCGGACAGCTTCGTGAACGAGCGGATGGACGGCTCGATCGCTGCCTGGAAGTCGCTCTCCGATTCGCCCGAAGCCAAGTTCTACAAGCCGTTTACCGAAAAGCTGAGAATGGGATCAAACACGTTTCACTGGCGCACACAGTTCCCGCAGGTTTCGAACGAAGGTTCCGCGGTGACGAAATTGGAGCGCGATCCGACGGCAGTCAAATGGGACAAAATGCCCGCAGCCGTAACGGTCGATCAAATCCTCTCCTGGAAAGAGAAGAATGGAATGCTTGAATGCTCCATCCCTGCAAAGGGAATCAAAGCGGCTTTCTTGATGCATAAGCCGCTTCCAAGCGCTGCAGTATTTCATAAATTTCCCATGATGAAAGAGGGCACAAGATTCATCGCAAGAATTCCGAGAGAGAACTGGGGCGAGTGCCTCGCCGCAGAAATCACCTTAGACGATGGAGATATGGCGCGCGTGCCCACGGTCCTCACGAACGACGGATTCCAACCGCCCTATTTGGTCGTACCCGCAAGATCCGGCCCGACCCCACAAATTTACAGCAGCGAAGAAGCGTTGGCATTTCTCGACCCGACGAAAATCGATCCATCGAAATACGGAGCGATGGTCCTCGCCCCAAGGGCCAACGATTTCTTCCGAAGCTTTGACCGCTCAATGCGCAGAAAACTGCTCGATCCGATCCGCCGCGGAATGACACTGATCATTTTCCAGCAAGACTATCTCTCCGGCCGTTACTCGCTCGACTTCCTCCCCCAGCCGCTCAAAGTTGAAGCGTGCACGGAGCCCAACGTCTTCGATCCGGATGGCGCTCTTGGCCTCAGCAAAATCGAAACCAAAGACATCCTCTGGCAGCGATTCGCCAAGAGCCCTGGATGGGAGGTCTATGGCAACGGAGGAATAGCGCATCTCAAACTCGGAAAGGGTCAGGTCTGGGCCATCGACGCAAGACTGATGCAGCGAATGACATGCACTCCTGCAGCGCAGGCATTTGGAAAGTTGCTTCGACTGTGCGGCGGTCCAAAGCCTGCAGTTCTTCTCGATACCGGAACGGAAGGAGGAGTCTTCACCAGTTCGCTCTATCCGGACATGATGAACGCGCTTAACATCCCGTTCCTCACGCTCGGAGAAGTTGTCGCCAAAGAGCAAGGGATGAGTTCTTTCACGCCAATCGCTGGCCCGATCATGGATGACGACGTGCTTGGCGGCAAGGGTCAAGCGATGGCGAACAAGTTCTTGCGCGACCAAGTGATTGCGCTATCCAAGAGACCGACTCCGGCGACAATCTCAGACTTCGAGAAGGAGCGAATTCGACGGCGAAAGGAACTTATGAGGTCTCTCGGCCTCGATCCGATGCCACCGAAAACTCCCCTGAATGCGAGAATCACCGGCACCATCCAGCGAAACGGCTATCACATCGAGAAGCTAGTCTTCGAGAGCCGACCGCAATTCTATGTCACAGGTCACATCTATGTGCCGAACGGCATTCGTGGCAAGCTCCCGATTATCGTCCATGTCAACGGACACTGGGCGCATAAGAAAGACGAGGACCGCATCCAACTTCGCGCGGCGTTCTGCGCGTTGCAGGGCTACATTGCCATTGCGATCGACAGTCCGGGACACAGCTTCGAAGGCAATAGCCTCATCGAGCGCAGGCTCGAAGGCGATCACAACGACTGGACGCTTTTCGAAGGGGGCACGAACGCAACCGGATACTACGTTTGGGATGCCATCCGCGCGCTCGACTACATGGCGACTCGTTCCGACACCGACATGTCTCGCATAGGAATTACGGGAGCATCAGGTGGAGGTCTTGCGACACTTTACACCTTCGCAGCGGACGACAGGTATATGGCAGCAGTCCCCGTCGTGTATATGGCCAGCATGGAGTTGGCGCCAGACAACGGTTGTCTTTGTAACCATGTTCCTGGCACGTGTCAGATCGGAGATAGATCCGACGTGATCGCGATTCAAGCGCCGAAGCCCGTGTTCATCATGGGTGCAAATAACGACGGAGAATTTCCTCCCGCGGCAACACTTCTCACACACAAGAAGATGCAAGAAACATGGAAGCTGTTTGGCAAAGCCGGCGATGTCCTTGCGAACATCTACGATGGACCGCATGACTACAACCAGCTCATGCGAGAGCAAATGATCGGGTTTTTCGACAAGTACATTAAGGGCGGGGGAGAT
>JAYROD010000144.1:0-4992 GCA_041911835.1 Fimbriimonadaceae bacterium
CGTGGCCCACGTGAAGCCAAGGTCCTTCATATCGTCGAGAAGCTTGATCGTGCCTTCGACGCCTACCAGCTTGTGGCAGGAGACGATGGTCTCAGCGATGTTCTTCTTGCTCAGCTCGGTGTTCATGAACTGATCGCTGTATCGCATCGGATACGGCAGGATCGAGTTGAAGATGAGCTGGCCCGGCGTGACGGTCGCGATCACGGTTTCGAACTCTTGCTCATAGGGCACGAGTTCCTTGGTCTCCTCACCATCCTCATCCTTGGTCGTCTCGTAATGGAACTCCTGACCAGTCTTGGCGTCCCGATAGTCGACTTCGGAATCCGGACGATAGATGGGCCTGCGCAATCGGACTTTGATGGGATCGTTGAGCCCAAAGTCGGCAATGATGCCAGGCGCATCGAGTTGCATCAGCACTTCTTCGGTGCTGCCATAAATGTAAGGAGCGGGATGCTTCTCCGGGTCTTTCGCGTGCGCCTTCTCCATGTCTTCGAGCCGCTTCTTGCCCGCGATACTCGTGAAGGTGAGTGCATAGGCGCCCAAAACGATGTCCTGGATCGGCGATACCGTCGGCCTGCCGTCGGCGGGAGAGAATAGGTTCTGCGTGGAGAGCATCAAGACTCGCGCTTCCGCCTGAGCCTGCGTACTAAGTGGCACGTGAACGGCCATTTGGTCGCCATCGAAGTCCGCGTTATAGGCATGGCAGACCAGCGGGTGAACTTGGATCGCCTTGCCGTCCACGAGGATCGGTTCGAAGGCTTGGATTCCCAGCCGGTGCAGAGTCGGAGCTCGGTTGAGCAGTACCGGATGTTCCTTGATGACCTCTTCCAGGCCATCCCAAACGGCGGGGTGCATCCGATCGATCATCCGCTTGGCGGTTTTGATGTTTTGAGTGATTTTTCGCTCAACCAGCGTCTTCATGACAAACGGTTTGAAGAGCTCGAGCGCCATCTCCTTGGGAAGTCCGCACTGGTGGAGCTTCAGGTAAGGACCCACCACGATGACCGACCGTCCAGAGTAGTCGACGCGTTTACCCAAAAGATTCTTGCGGAATCGGCCTTCCTTCCCTTTCAACATATCGCTGAGGGATTTGAGTGGACGCGAGTTCGAGCCGACGACTGGTCGGGACCGGCGGCCATTGTCGATTAGAGCGTCGATCGCTTCCTGGAGCAGTCGCTTCTCATGGTTGATGATCGACTCCGGCGCCTGGATCTCCATGATCTTCTTCAAGCGGTTGTTGCGGTTGATGATTCGGCGATAGAGGTCGTTCAGGTCTGAGGTCGCGAAGCGGCCACCGTCCAACTGGACCATCGGACGCAGTTCGGGGCTGATGACTGGAATGACGTCAAGGATCATCCACTCCGGGCGGCTCTTCGAGGAGATCAGCGCCTCGATGAGTTCCAACCGCTTGATCGCTCGAGCCCGTTTCTGGCTCGTCGTGATGACGATTTCCTGGCGGAGACTCCTCGCAAGAGGTTCAAGTTCGACCCGCTTCAGGAGCTCCTTGATGGCGTCGGCGCCGATGTTGGCGCGGACGAGTTCGTCGAGATCGCGCTCCAGCCGAAGGCCAACGGCGAAGAGCATCTTGCTGATGGCTCGCCACTTGTCCTCGTCGATGAGCTGGTTCTGCTCCAGCTTGCCGAGCAATTCAACTGCGACATCCAGGTCCTTCAGCCGATCGTCGGCGTCGCGATATTCGGCGCGAATTCGATCGAAATTCGCTTTCATGCGCTCGCGGACGAAGGCCTCGTCGCTATATTCGTCGGGGTTGTTTCGCATCTCCGTCGTGAGACGCTCGATGCTCTCCATTTCCAGTTCGCGCATGCTCTCCTGAATGGCGAGCTTCTCCTGCTCCACCGCATCCCGAATATCTGGCAGGAGCTTCTGGATTTCGTCGTTATCCAGGTCGATGATAATAAAAGAGGCGAAGTAAATGACTTTCTCGAGTTGCCTCGGGGAGATGTCGAGGATCAACGAGAGGGGAGAAGGGACGCCCTTCAGGTACCAGATGTGACATACGGGCGCCGCGAGCTTGACGTGACCCATGCGCTCGCGTCGGACTTTGCTTCTGGTGACCTCGACCCCGCATCGCTCGCAGATGATGCCTTTGTACTTGATCTTCTTATATCGGCCGCACGAACACTCCCAGTCCTTGACGGGACCGAAGATGCGCTCGCAAAAAAGTCCGTCACGTTCGGGCTTGAACGTGCGATAGTTGATCGTCTCCGGCTTTTTGACTTCGCCGTGCGACCAACTTTCGATATCCGCCTCGCTCGCGATTCCGATGCGGATTTTGTCGAACAGATTGACATCAGCCATGCTTCTTTCTTTTCCTTCCTGTCGCCAGGTCGTTTTCCCGTAATCTTTCGGCTCTCGCCGTTTCAAATTCAACACGATCAAGTTCAGCCGAGTGCTTGCCACCACCACTCGGCTGAACGGCTTTAGTTGAAGAACCCGACGGACCGGGCAAGTCGCACGTCGTCGCCGCCCGTCAGCTCGTCGAGATCCTTGAGCGTAAGCTCCTTGTTTTGTGAGTCTTCGACCGATACCTTGAGGCAGAGCGATCGCAGCTCGTTGACCAGAATCTTGAATGACTCGGGTATTCCGGGCTCGGCGAGCGTCTCGCCTTTCACGATCGACTCATAAGCCTTGACGCGACCCATCACGTCGTCGGATTTGATCGTCAGCAACTCTTGAAGCGTATAGGCGGCTCCATAAGCTTCAAGCGCCCAGACTTCCATTTCGCCAAAACGTTGGCCTCCGAACTGAGCCTTTCCACCGAGGGGCTGCTGCGTGACCAGCGAATATGGACCAATGGATCGGGCGTGGATCTTCTCGTCTGCCAAGTGCTCGAGCTTCAGGATGTACATCACGCCAACCGTGATCGGGTTCGGCACGGTGTCGCCGGTCAGCCCATCCCGCAACGTCGATTTGCAGGAGTGAGGGTCGATTCCAGCGCGCTTGAAGACGTTAGCCTCGATGTGGGACAGGATTGCTGCATACACATCGTCCTTCGCCTTGAAAGCCGGCCCCATCGTGTCCGGAAGCTCCTCGGGAACCCAAGTCTCCAAGTCGATTTCGAGCAAGTCCTTCGTGTTTTTCACCGGAGGCGCTGCCACGATTCGGGAAACTCGCTCCAACGAGGGCTCATCGAGCTCCCGAAGCCGCTTCGCAACCAAATCGAACATTTCTTCGACCGTTTGATCCTTTTCGAATCGTATGTCGAGGAAGAGTTCGGTGTTCACATAGGCAGACATCGCTTTGCGGCGCATCTCCTGCGCGAGTCGTTCAACCTCGGATAGGATCTCGGCTTCCGTTGCGCCTTCGAATGCAGGACACACGTATCGGACACCGAGATGACGACCGGCATAGCCGAGATGCGTTTCCAGGATCTGGCCGATATTCATTCGGCTCGGAACGCCGAGCGGATTCAACACGACGTCGACCGGGGTGCCATCCGCCAGGAACGGCATATCTTCGGCTGGAAGAATCTTGGAGATGACGCCCTTGTTGCCGTGTCTTCCCGCCATCTTGTCACCGACCATCAGCTTTCGCTTTTGCGCGGTGTAGACCTGGACGGTCATGTTGGTGCCGGCTGGTAGTTCGTCGCCAGGAATCTGAAGGAGAGCTTCCTCCGTGCGATCGCAAATCAGACGTTCACGCTTCTTCGATTCCTTGTAAACATAGTTGATCGACGGGCTGAGGTAGTTGTAACGACTGAAGACTTTAACGTCCACAACCGTTCCCTTCTCGCCGTGCGGGAGCCGAAGGGAGACATCGCGCGTTTCCTCGGCTTTCTTGCCGAAGATTGCGATGATCAGCCGCTCTTCGGCGGTCATCTCGGTCTGGCCCTTGGGCGCCACCTTTCCTACAAGGATGTCCTCAGGCCGAACTTCCGCTCCGACGCGGATGATCCCATTCTCGTCGAGGTCCTTCAATGCTTCCTCGCCGACGTTTGGAATATCTCGCGTGATCTCTTCCGGACCCAATTTGGTGTCGACCGCTTCGGTTTCGTGTCGCTCGATGTGGATCGACGTGAACACGTCGTCCTTCACCAGACGCTCGCTAATCAGGATAGCGTCTTCATAGTTGTAACCGCCCCACGGCATAAACGCCACGACGACGTTTTGACCGAGCGCCAACCTGCCGTCATCGCACGTCGGTCCGTCGGCGAGAGTATCGTCTCGGAGGACCTTCTGTCCAGGGAACACCACGGGTCGCTGAGTGAAGCACGTCGACTTGTTGCTCTGCACCGCGTGCATGAGCGGATAGTTGTCGACCGTACCGTCTTCTCCGACTACGCGAATCAGCTCACTCGTGACGGTCTCGACGGTGCCGCTTCGTCGCGCGACGACTGCTGAGCCGGAATCGACAGCAGCAGTTCGTTCGTAACCCGTACCCACGATGGGGGCGTCGGAGCGCAGGCACGGGACCGCTTGACGCTGCATGTTCGCGCCCATCAGCGCCCGGTTCGCGTCGTCGTTCTCAAGGAACGGGATGAGCGCTGTCGCCACCGAAACGATTTGTACGGGGGACACATCCATAAGGTCCACGCTGTCGCGTGGGACGATCGGATAGGATGCGCCGCCAAACTCCTTGTCTCCGCCGGGGCAACGAACCTGAACTCGTTCGTTGATGATCTTGCCGTTCTCGTCGGTGATGATATCTGCGGGAGCGATACGGAACGTGTGGTCCTCTTGGGCGGTCAGATAAACGATTTCGTCGGTAACCACGCCATCAACCACGCGGCGATAGGGGGTCATGATAAACCCGAACTCGTCGACTCTCGCATGCGTGGTTAGCTGCGAGATGAGGCCGATGTTCGGACCTTCTGGCGTTTCGATCGGGCAGATCCGGCCGTAGTGGGATCGGTGGACGTCACGGACTTCCAGCTTGGCGCTCGTCCGTTGCAGCCCGCCCGGTCCGAGGCTCGAGAGCCTTCGCTTGTTCGTCAGCTCGCTGAGCGGGTTCGTCTGATCCATGAACGTACTC
>JAYROD010000145.1:0-1581 GCA_041911835.1 Fimbriimonadaceae bacterium
TTCCACATCATCGTGGACATCCCAAATCGTCAGGATAAGGTTCTTTCCGCCGTCCTACAGACGGAAGGCGTTCTCGCCGCAAGTTGGGTCGATTGAACTCGCTGGCGGTATCCTTTCACGAGTGAGCTGGCTCCAAGTCTTCGCGCTCGCCGCAGGAATCGCGGTGGCCCAGGAGGATCCCGTCGCGACGACGGCGTCGATCCACAACGCCAAAATGCCCGAAGACATCACTTTGGATCGAGACGTGGTGTATTGTGTGCGAGACCGAATCGAGCTCAAACTCGACATCTATCGCTCCAAACACACTCCCGCCAAACTGCCCTACCCGGTTCTCTTCATTCATGGCGGCGCCTGGCGCGTGGGCCGCAAGGACCAGCCGAATCCGACGCTTTGGGCGATCACCGAAGCCGGTTTCGTCAGTATTGCGATCAGCTATCGCATGAGTCAGGAGGCGATTTTTCCCGCCCAGATTGCCGACTGCAAGGAAGCCGTAAGGTGGATTCGCGCCCACGCCGCAGAGTTGAACATCGATCCGGAAAGGATCGGGGTTTGGGGGATGTCCGCAGGCGGTCATCTCGCGGCGCTGCTCGGCACGTCGGGCGGAGTCAACGAATTGAACGGCACAGAAATCCAGGTGGCGGGCTCCTCCCGGGTGCAGGCCGTCGTGGACCTTTATGGGGCCACCGACCTCATCAAACTGATGCAGCAACGGCGATCGACGCCGTATGGTCGGGCTGATCTGATGGGCGACCGAGCTCCGGAAAACCAGCTTATCGGCGGCGACGTGCTCGAGAACCAGCTTCTGGCGCAGACTGCCAGCCCAATGGCCTACGTAACGCCCGACGACCCTCCGTTTCTCATCATTCAAGGCGACCAGGATCAGGTCGTGCCGAAAGAGCAGAGCCAGATGCTGTATGACGCGCTCAAAGCTCAGGGAGTGCGGGCTGACCTCAAGATCATCCGAGGCATGAAGCACGAACTGCCAGGCCCGGCGATCACCGAGATGATCGTGGACTTCTTCAAGAGAGAGCTCCGCTAAATCAGTCGGTTCTGGGCCGAGTGATCCGGCTCCAGTTCGTCTCGCGCTGCCTGATCCTGGCGGAGCTGCTCGAGGACGTTTTGGATTGGCGACGGCGCGGCGAGATGATCGACAATCCTGGGTACGGCAGCCTGCATGCTCTCCACCCGGTCGGCAAGCTCCTTCAGCGAAGCGATGTCGGCCTCGACCTGCGCACGGATCGCCGAACCACCTTCGGGAATGCGCTCCATGGTGCCGACCTGATTGAGAATCCCGATCATGGTGTCATCGACGGCGGCCAGGATCGAAGGCTTCAGACTCTCCAGCCCCTGAGCTCGAATCGGGGTTCCGGAATTAAGCGAACCGAGAATTCGAAGCACTTCCTGCGCGCAACGATCGAGCATATTGAATGCTGCCGGGCTGAGTACCTGCTCAGAGGTCCTCCGGCCCCCGAATGACCAAAGCCAAGGACTGGTCGTCGCCCCATAGCGTAACGAATTCATGTTGGCCCACCCGATATGGCTCAGAATTCGCATCACGAGCCGGGAGCCATCCATGCTCAA
>JAYROD010000146.1:0-8845 GCA_041911835.1 Fimbriimonadaceae bacterium
AAGCCGATTCCGCTGCGAATTCAGCGATGGCTTCGGCGGAATCAAGAATCTCAACCGCACGCGCCGCCTCCAATTGGGCGCGGTGGAGTTGTTTGGGGCCACCCATCTCGAGCAGCGCTGCGGCGACAACCGCAAGAAAAGTCAGCGCTTGACCCCTGGCTTCATCGAGGTCCATCGACGTTGCACAGATGCCGTCTCTCAGTTGCCGAACCGCCTGGGCGAATCGGTAACGGTCAGCCATGCGGACCACGGATCCCAATTCTCCCAAAGAGACATTGCCGCTTTCACCCCGAAATGGGCAAACTGCCCGGCCATCGAACTCGAAAAGGGCATCGAAAATGACAAAGCTCGCCGGTGTCCCGAGGTCGCGAAAAATGAATTCGTCCGGGTCGATCTCACCGGGAACGTCCACCGTGAGTTGCTCCACGTCGAAAACGCCTTCGGATGATGCGGATCGGCCCAAGCGTTTCCAGCTGATCCCATCGCCGTTCAGGATTCTGCTGCCCATTGGGGTTGCATAATGGCGACCGGCCAAGAGCTGCTGGGACCACTCGACGCAGCCGTTGACCCGAAGTTGGACGAGGGCGCCCGGCGCCCCATCCTCGTCGTGCTCACCCCAGATCCCAAAGATGCCCACCAAATGGACACGTTGGAGCCGTCCAACGCCTTCGGGCACCTTCACCGAGAGCGTGAATGGAAGCGCATGGGCCGGGTGAGCTTTTCCCGGGCTGCCGTTGCTCTGCCAACCCGGCAAACCGCTGAGCGGCAATTCGGAATCGACGCTTCCGGCGTCCCAAGCGGGGTACAGGCCTCGCTGAAACGTTCCCGCCTCTATCTGGTTAAGCACCATCGGAGCTATTGTTGCAGCGTCACCGTCGTATGGGGCAAATGTCCGAAGAGCGATTCTCGGAGCCCTTTGACGTTTGGACGGATCAGCTCGAAGTCCCTCTGGAAGTAGATCGGTATCCAGGGGGCATCTTGCAAGACGACGTCCTCGGCGTCGGCGTACGCTTTGAGGCGAGCTTGCTCATCCATCAGCGCGTCACCCTGCCGACACAAAGCGTCGAATTGCGGATTCGAATAACCGAGCTTGTTCTCAGGTCCGTAGGTCGCCAACATGAAGCTCAAGAAGTTCTCGGGGTCCAAATAGTCCGCGCCCCAGCGCATGTGATAGAACGGGATCTCTTTGTTGTTCCATTTGTCCAAATAGGCTCCCCATTCCATCGTGCGGAGCTTGACGCTGACGCCCAGATTCTGTTTGAGCTGGCTCGCGGCGGCCTCTGCTACGATTCGAATGTCCGGCCGGGCTTCTCGGAAGTAAAGCTCGATTTCCGGAAATCCTTTCCCACCGGGAAAACCCGCTGCGGCGAACAATTTCTGGGCTTCCGCCGGATTGTATTTCAGGTCCTTGGGATTATCTCGGTGGCCGATGACGCCTGGAGGGATGATGCCTTTGGCCACCGTGTTGAGCCCACCCAGCAGCTCGTTCACGATCTTGTCCTTGTCGATCGCCATTGCGAATGCCTGCCGGACCCTCACGTCCTTGAATTGCGGATAGACCAACTGATTCATTCCGATGTACCAGATCACCGGCCGATCAAACGGCTTTAATTCTGGGGCGTACTTGGGGTCTTGCTTGAGGGCGTCTACATCTTGACGCTCCAGCATGACGAGATCGAACTCACCGGCCTTGTATTTTGCAAGTCGGGTGGCCGGGTCCTTCACCACTTTGCGCTCGATGCCGTCGATCTTAGGCTTTCCCTCATGGTAGGTCGGATTGGCCTCCAACACGATGAGTTGCTCCGGCACGTATTGCTTGACGATAAATGGCCCCGTGCCGATCATTTCCTCCGGCTTTTCGATCCTCCGATCTGTTGGAACGACCTCTTTGGGCAACACGGCGCCAATCAAATAAGTCAGCTTGCCGAGGAAGTAGGCCCGCGGCTGATCGAGCGTGATGGACAGCGTATATGGATCGCGGACTTTGATGCCGCTGATTTCCGCTGCGGTGCCAGCGACTTTCTCCTTGACTCCAACGATGTCAAACAGATACTCGACCGTGGGGGACTTCAGCTTGGGGTCCGTGTTCCGCTCGTATGTCCACTTGAAGTCCTCCGCCGTAACCTCCCTGCCATTCGAGAACTTGACGCCCTTACGAATATGGAACACATAGGTCTTCCCTCCGTCTTCGATATCCCACTTCTCAGCGAGAATGGGGACGACCTTGTTATCAGGTCCCCAGGCAACCAGGCCCTCGAACGTTTGTTGGAGGAGGTCGATCGTGTCACCGTCCTGAACGACACCTGGATCGAGGGTCGTCGGATTGGTCACGATGGGGTAGCGGAAGATGTTGCCCTTGCCGGCGCTCGCCCGCTGGGAAAAGTCGCCCTTGCCGCACCCAAACGCCAGGAAGAGCGCCGCAAGAATACCGATCACGCCAAGCTGCTTCATAGGTGTTTCGAGTTTACTCGCCTGAAGCTGCGGTCATGAGGTTTTCGTCGATCTCGCGGCAGGCTGGCAGCGTCGCATGAACGGAATTCTCGAGAAATGGGAACAGCGTGTGGAAGCTGGCTTCGGCATGTTTGAACCTCGCCGGGGGTTCCTCGAGGTCCGCCATCTTCGAAAGCCCCAGCAAAACTTCGGCATCCACCCGGAAACGATCCGAATAGCCCTGTTCATCGCCGACGCTCAGGTAGCCGCCGGCGTGCGGTGAGACCCACGCGGGAGATTCGGCGAGCGGCGCTCCAGTGGAGACACAAAACGTCCAGGAGGGCATCACTCCTTCCAACTCCAAGAGCCTGAGAACCGCCCAAATGAGCGCCACGAGCGGGTTGGGGTGGTCCTGAATCGCTCCCAGCGAGCGTGACAGCAGTTCGAACGGCTCTTCTCCTGCTTGCCCGGGTGTCGTCACTGCGGCGAAAATCTCGGCCAACGCGAGCCCGAACCGAAGTCGGTCGTAATCGGTACGCAGTCCAGGAAAGGAGGTGATCGGCTGAGCCTGCGTCACAAATCGCGTATGGCGTCCCTCCGCGAGTTCTAATTCGGCCATCATCAGAGGTTCGCTGCTGCCCGCCAGTCGCGACCCAGACTTTCGGGCGCCCTTCGCGATGACGTCGATGATCCCTTGCTCCCGGGTTAGAAGCGTAAGCCGTCGATCGGATTCGCCCGAATCGCGACGCCGCAGCACGATGGCCTGAACCGTCGGCATGGCTGAAGGGGGCTAGCCGAAGCTAGCCTCCCAAATGAAAGAGCCCGTGGATGACGCCATCCCTCAGCCACTCGATCCAGATGAAGTACATCCGGTCGATGAGCAACGAGAAGCGAGTCATGACGGTCGATCCGAAGATCGCGCCAAAGCCGACCATCAGGAGCCAACGGCCCCACTTCGTCATTCCTCCCGTGAACTTGCCCTTGAAGTCCACGCTGAAGATAAAGTAGCTCATCACGCACAGCAGCGTCAGCACGAAGATCCAGTTGCTAATGGCCTGAGACAGGAATACTTGGGACGCCACCTCTTTTGCGCGGTCACCCGTGACATCCGGACCGCTCGGCACAAACAGCGAATCCCAAGTCGTCGGCACGAGCGGCTTCATCGACGCGGCGATGTTCGGTCCGTAGCGGTTCCACCAGACCTGAATCTGCTGGCCCGACCACAGGCCGAGGATGATCCCAATCGGAATTCGGCTCATCCAGTTGTGCTTCTTGCTGAACACGAGGTAGCCCATCAGACCGATTGGCAGCATGATCGCATAGAGCCAGTGGCCCTGTGTCGCTGGGTTCGGCCCGTCGGCAGGCGTGCCTACCATGAGGTCCCACCACTGGGCGCTCAGCGTTTCCGTCCAAAGCGCGACCATCGCCCAACCGGCGGCAAGCCCAAGGAATATGTGCTCGAAGAGACGATAGAACTTCGTTTCACGATAGAGAACGCTATAGAGCCCGATCGTCGCTACGACACCGCAGGTGAGTTTGAAGAATGCGTAATTCACGACTGCTTAGCCTCCTTGCGGCGAGCGAGGACCATTTGGACATTCCCCGCCACGACGGCGACGATCAGCAGCGCCAGCGCGACGTTCAGAGAGAAGTAGTACTTCAATCCGCGATCATAGTTCGTGGCCCCTGGGAAACCTGGAATCTGTGCATCGATCTTTGGGGATGGAGCATGGATGACGCCCTTTTGATCGGGGACGTTGATGCCGTACTGCATGCAAGTCTCGATGTCATACACGCCCTTCAGGCCGACGCTCACTCCTTTGAGCTGGCCGGATTGGTAGTACACCAACGTCTCGGGTCCCATCACGCCAGTGCACATGGAAGCCAATGGCACTTTGCCGAAGAGTCGCTCTATCAAGGTGTTGATCGTATTCGACCCGGTGATATTCATCAGGAGCTGAACGTCCCCAACCGAATGAACGTTCTTCAGGACAGGGGAGTTAAAGACATCTTCGAACCTGCCCTGCTCGTTCATGTCCTTCTTTCCATTCCAAGCGGCCCTGAGGTCGGTGGCCATCACGTTGGCCGTTCCCTCGAGATTTGGGAAGAAGCCGACTTCTACCCAGTCCGTCCACTTGTTGTAGCGCGGCAACCCGACGAGCTTTCGCTCTTCGTTGATGCGCGTGATCGCGTCCCGAGCGACCTGCGGCGCCTGGGGGTCTGCGGCGGCATAGATCGCGAACTTGATGTTCTTTCTCATCAAGATGCGCATCAGCGCCTCGAATTGCCCACCGCTTTCGCCACGCGTCGAGTTCGTCCAGTCCGATTCAACTAACACCGTGCAGCCGTCGGGAAGCGCCTTGAGCGTTGCATAGAGGTCCATGACCGGAGCGGTCGGCTGGGCCGGAACTTCTTGTGGATAGAACAGCGGCACCGTCGTAAAGAGCGCCAACAGTCCGTAGAGCACCATGCGCGCTCGATGCTGCTTCTGCATTTGTTCTTGGAAGGTATCGCTCATGACGTGCTCATTCCTCCGCGTTCGAGGCTCAGCCAAAGCCGAAGGCCCATAGCCAAAGCGCCGACTCCGATGCCGAAGTCGATCGCTCGCAAGCTGGATGTTTGGATATTTGAACCAATCCAGTCAGCCATCGCTTTGAGTTTGAAATTGTTGAGGAAACTTGCCGCATCGCCTCCGGTGATGCCGTCCACGCCTTTTGCCCAGTAGTACTCTGCATAGCCCATCAAGCTGAGCATCATGACCAGGGCCGCAGCGAGGAGGATCGTTGATTCGATCGATCTTATCCGGAACGCGCGGTAGGCGGCTGAGAGGATGAAGAAGGCGATCAGGGAAAACATCGCTGCGTCCATCTGCTGGAGGAGTCCATCGAAAAGGATGTCCTTGCCGTACTGGACCCAACCCCAACTCTCAGGAAAGTTGAGCAGTTCTCCGCCCTCGCGGTGCTTCTGGATGAAGTCGGCATACCCAAAGAACACCATGCTGAACATCGAGATCAGCAAGATCAGGCTGAAAACCCAGTCCTTCTGCATCTTCACGAGCTTGCCGGCGTGGATGCGGAGCAGAGAATAGATCCCCAGACCGAGCAGGAACACCGTTAGGATGTTCGCGGTATTGCCGAAGATTGGCTTCGCGTCTTCGAGCCAAAACGATCCGCGTTCCAGAAAGTCCCGAGGCATATCCCCGGGCTTTCGTTGGGCGGCAACCGGCCAGAAGAAATAGGCAACCCAGTACAGACCTGCGATGAAAGTGAAGAACCCGACTATGATCTTGCGTGCCCGTGTCGGGGCGACCATAAAGCCGAAGAACATTCCAAATCCGACGACCAATGTGGCGGCGATGCCGATCCAGAGGCCGCTGCTGCCAAAGTCTCCGGCCCAAAAAGAGGCGAGTAGGGGGAGTTTCACTTCGTCTCCTCCTCGGGCATCTTTTCGCGTTTGATGATCTCAGGATCGGGATCCGCGTTGAAGAGGTGATACATAAGCGTTTCGGATGACTTGAATTTGCGAGGCTTATCGAGCTTGGTCCATTCGACGTGCTCGCCCATCGTGTCGGTGGCGTCCACCGTCTTCTTCTCGTAGTCCGTTGTCATGTTGATCTGGACCGTATTGAAAAGAACGCCGACCACAATGAACGCGGCGATGAAGAACTTGGACCAGTCCTGTCCGACCAGACTTCCAACCAAGACCGGCTCTCGGCTCAGATAGGCGCTCGCAGCATAGAATTCATCGCCGATCAATACATAATCGCAGGCCGCGATGAAGAACGGGGTCTGGGTGTTCTGCGTCGAACCGGCGACCTGGATGGCGCCGATCGAGTTGGCGCTCTCGGCAAAGATCAGGGACTCGGCAAAGAACTCGCCAAGAAAGAACGTGGCCGCAGTTTGCTCTCGGAAGATCGTTCCCGCCGTGGCGGCGGCAAATGCGAACTGACGATCGCTGAGGAAGCGGACCGAGTCCACGTCGTATCGTTCTGACAACCCTTCTGATTGATAAACGTCCCGGATGATTTCCTGTGCGACCGTGTAGACGGCGGCGTTGGCGCAGCAGAGTCGAATCGGATTCGAGAATCTCGCCGCAGTGCGAGTGACGTAGGCGAAAATGTTCAGCGCCTGCACGGAGATCGCGTTCAGATCGCCGATGCCGGGGACCATGAGGACGGGTTTTCCCATTTCCGTCGCGCGGCCGATAGCTTCGTCTATGGCGTTCAGACCCGCGATTCTCCGGATGAAAAGCCCCTTGGCACTCTTCGCCCTTGAGATGTTGAGAAGGATGAAGAAGACAAGCAGGACTGTGACGAACAGCCCGATCCAGCCTGTGTCGTGATATTGCATTAAGCGCTCAACTCCTTCGGGCTCGAATCTGCGCCGTTTTCCAGCAAGACCGTGAGCCGCTCGACGTTCTGTCGGTTCTCCAGAAGCTTTGAAAGGTTCCGGATATTGTCGAAGCCAAGAAATGGGACGAGGAAGGGTGCGAAAACGATGGTGGCTTGGCTGCCGATGTAGGACAGCGGTTTGTAGCTCTGCAGCATCAAGATGGCAGGAACCTGTAGCTTGCGCCTCAGAATCCCCTGTGCCGCCTTTTCGAGCAACTCCTGGGTCTGCTCTTCGGTGAGACTGCCCTCGTCGAAATCATTCATCGCCATTGGTGAATTCGCGAATTTTAGCCAATACTTCCTCCCTGTTACCCGCGAATCGCAAATAAACTCCGCGAAACGCATCGAGACGGCCCGATTTCTCGAGCGGCGAAAGTAGAACTCCCACTTCGTCCGGGATTACCCTCTTGACGTTTACCCAGTCCATGGAAGTTACGCTCATTCCGCATTGAGCTCTTGCTCCTTCGGAATCGAGACGATACTTCGTCCGAAAAAAGAGCTCCGTTGTCGAAGCGATGATCGCCAGAAACCCGATGACCGCAACCAGCCACTGGTGAAGCAGCAAGTACCCGCCGAAGCCCGCACAGATGGCAGCCAAGAAGACGACCAGCTGCTTCGTTGGCTGCTCCGAACCCAGCCGAACATCCCACTTGAGTGGGTTCGGAGCCTGCGGCTCCAACGGCACCGACTGTTCGTTCGTCATTTCACGCCCGATTCCGCGCCTCCGTCAGCGCCAGTCGGTGAAAAGTTCGCTCACCGATTCATTGAGGTGGATCCTGCGAATCGCCTCGCCCAAGAGTGGAGACGCCGGAAGCACTGTCAACTTGGGGAACATCTTGACGCTGGGGATCGGGACCGTATCCGTGGTGATGACCTGGCTAATGACGCTGTCCTGAAGCCGTTGGCTCGCATTTCCACTGAGCACCGGATGGGTCGCCGTCACCATGACGTCCGTTGCTCCCCGCTTCATGAGCGCTTCGGCGCCGGTAATCACCGAGCCGCCGGTATCGATCATGTCGTCGATCATGATGCACTTCTTGCCGTCGACGTCTCCAATGATTTCGATAATGTCGACCTTGTTCGGCTCGGGGCGGCGCTTAGCGATGATCGCGATCGGCGTTTTGAGCATTTCGGCAAGGGACCGGGCACGGCCGACGCCGGCGACATCCGGGCTGACGACGACGATATCGTCTTCGTGATAACCCTTGTTGATCAGGTAGCGGCCCAGAATCCGCCCCGCATAAAGGTGGTCCACTGGCAGGTCGAAGAAACCTTGGATCTGTTCGGCGTGCAGGTCCACGCACACGACTCTCTCAGCGCCGGCGACGCCGATCAGATCGGCAACGAGCCTTGCAGTGACCGGTTCGCGTGGCTTAATCTTCTTGTCTTGACGAGCGTATCCGTAGTACGGCATGACGACCGTAATGCGCTGGGCCGAAGCGCGACGGAAGGCGTCCAGCAGAATGAGCAATTCCATCAAGGTGTCGTTCGCCGGGGCGCAGGTCGGCTGAAGGATGAAGACGTCTCTGCCGCGGGCACTTTCGTCCACCATGACGCGCAATTCCCCGTCACTGAACTTCGTCGAAGTGAGCCTTCCTAACTCGATGTCGAGATAGTCGGCCACGCGAAGTCCCAACTCGCGGTGCGCGTTGCCAGCAAAGAGCTTCATCCCTGAAAGCTCGTGGCTGTGATTTCTTCGCGCTCCGTTCACTTTCTCTCGCGCCATCGTTTCGCCCATCCTTCCTTCACCTCCTGCCTCGCCCGTCCGATACCCATTGAATCCGCCGGAACGTCCCCTGTGATCACGCTGCCTGCGGCTATGAATGCATTTTCCCCGATTGTGAGGGGTGCGACTAGTGTCGAATTCGATCCGACGAAGACACCGTCCCCAATCGTCGTCCGATGCTTCTTCTTTCCATCGTAGTTGCAGGTAATCGTTCCCGCGCCGATATTGGCGCCGCTCCCGACCGATGCATCTCCCACATAGGTCAGATGGGAGACACTCGTGTTGTCCCCCAAGGTCGC
>JAYROD010000147.1:0-13011 GCA_041911835.1 Fimbriimonadaceae bacterium
GTTTCGGTCACCCCCACCCCTAGCCCCTCCCCCTCCCGGGCACAAACCATCCCGGCAAGGAGTGGGGAACGCAAAACAATCGAAACTGAAGCTGTAGTTCTGACTACAGGCACCTTCCTCAATGGCCTTTGCCACGAGGGAAAGAAACAGACCATCGCCGCAAGACATGGAGACCAAGCCGTTCAAGGCCTCTCCGCGTTTCTGCTCGATCTCGGCGTCAACCTCAGGAGGTTCAAGACCGGAACCACACCTCGGATCGCCAAAAGCAGCATCGACCTTTCGAAGGTCGAAATCATGGAAAGCGAACCCGACGCAGGACCGTTCAGCTTCAAGCACGACGGCCCGAACGTCAAACGAAACCTGCTCGACTGCTGGAAGACCCATACCCAACCCGAGACCCATGAGCTTCTGCAAGAGAACCTGAGTCAGAGCCCAATGTTTTCGGGCCAGATCGAGGGAATCGGCCCGCGCTACTGTCCGAGCATCGAAGACAAGGTCGTGCGGTTCGCCGATAAGGACAGCCACCCGATCTTTCTGGAGCAAGAGGAATGGGACGGCGAGAGCGTCTACGTGCAGGGGTTTTCAACTTCTATGCCAGCCGACGTCCAACTTGCGGCGCTCAAGACCATCACCAGCCTCGAAAACGTCGAAATGCTGCGACCCGGCTACGCAGTCGAATACGACATGGCCGATCCAACCCAGCTCATGCCGACGCTCATGTCCAAGCTCATGCCCGGGCTCTTCCTCGCGGGACAGCTCAATGGAACGAGTGGCTACGAGGAGGCGGCGGGTCAAGGGATCGTCGCCGGAATCAACGCAGCGCTTTTCTCGACGGGAGATGAGCCAACGATCTTCCCACGCGACAATAGCTTCATCGGGGTCATGATCGACGACCTGGTGACCAAGGGTGTCGAAGACCCTTACCGGATGTTGACCGCCAGGGCCGAGCACAGACTGCTCCTCAGGCATGACAACGCGGACCAGCGCCTCACTCCGGTCGCGCGCAGCCTCGGACTCTGCGATGACGAGCGATGGCAGACGTACGAAACCAAGATGGAGGCGGTGGCCAAGGGATTGGACCAGCTTCAGGGAACCTATTTGAACCAGACCCAGAACCATCTCCTCGAAGCCACAGGGCAAACCAAGGTTGTCAACCGCGCCTCGCTCTTCGAACTCATGAAGCGGCCCGAAATGAACCTCGCGATGGTTGAAGCATTGAGCCGAGAACTCGATCAGGAATTGGAAATCAGCGAAGATCCTCGGGTCCGAGAGCAGCTCGAGCTCGCCGCGGCCTATGACGGCTACCTTCAAATCCAAACGAAGGTCGCCGATCAGCACCGAAAGCTCGATTCGATGCGGATTCCCGAAAAATTTGACTACGTGGCCACCAAAGGGCTCAGTTTTGAAAGCGTCGAGAAGCTCTCGCGCGTCCGACCCCTGACGATAGGGCAAGCGTCGCGCGTGCCCGGTGTCCGGCCCAGCGATATCGCGCTCCTGATCGGACATCTGCGGGCGCGAGATCGAGCCGCGTCATGAACAGGAGATTTCCTATGATTTCAGCCGCCCTACCACTGATCCTGATCGCCTGTGGGCCACAGACCAAACCTCCGAATCCCAACAAGACACCCAAACCGGCCGAGCAAGCGGTGCAGCAACCGCAGGGGAAGGACTCGGACTTTCTGCGCTTTTCGAACCGCGATTTTCATTGGGGCTTTCTCGACCGCCGATA
The DNA here is from genome assembly GCA_041911835.1 of Fimbriimonadaceae bacterium. GTDB lineage: Bacteria > Armatimonadota > Fimbriimonadia > Fimbriimonadales > Fimbriimonadaceae > JAYROD01. The sequence continues at coordinate 1,730 of JAYROD010000147.1, forward strand.
CCGAATCGTCATCGCCGCCAAATACGACAACGCCGAACCATTCAGGCAAGGACTCTCCGCCGTCACGATCAACGGCAAAAGCGGATTCATTGGAACGGACGGGAAAGAGGTGGTGCCTCTGAAGTACGACGAAGTGGGCTCTTTTTCGGACGGGCTCGCTGCCGTGGTCATCGGGGAGAAAGTTGGCTACATCGATAAAACCGGCAAAGAGATCGTGCCACCGCAGTACGAGCTGTTCGATGATGAGGTGCTCGCGCCGTTCGACAGTTTTCACGATGGCCTCGCATGCGTGCGAAAAGGCAAGCTGTACGGCTTCATCGATAAGACCGGCAGGCTGGCGATCCCCTTTGAGCTCGATCGGCAAAGCACCTTCTCCGACGGTCTCGCTGCCGCCGAAATGGGCACGAAAAGAGGCTATGTCGACAAGACTGGGGCGTTCGTGGTTACCGGTGATTGGGAGCCAGACGGCCCATTCACCGAAGGGCTTGCCGCGGTTCGAAAGGGATCCAAGGTCGGCTATGTCGACAAGTCCGGCAAGATCGTGATCGATTTCAAGTTCCAGAATGGCCTGCCATTTTTCGATGGATTGGCTCCGGCAGCCGTCAATGACAAGTTGGGTTTTATCGATAAGACCGGCAAGTGGATCATCCAACCGCAATTCCTCGCTTCGCTCGACAACGGCGAGGAGCTCTGCGGCCGGTTCAAAGACCACCTGTGTTGGGTGCGAGACCAGGACAACAAGGTCGGCTACATCGACCGCAATGGCAAGGTCATAGTTCCATTCAAATTCGACGTTGCTTGGGATTTCGATGGTGGTTTGGCGATGGCATGGCTCGGATCCCAATGCTGCTACGTCGATACTACCGGCCGGTACGTCTGGGCGTCCAAGTGAGCCTCTCGTTCACCTTTTGATGGTCGGTACACTGGTGCGGTTAGGTGAGTTGAGCCGAGCCTATGTCTGAACTGCGTTACCACCCGTTTCTCGGCCAGTGGGTCACCACTGCGACACATCGCCAGGACCGGACCTTCCACCCGCCGGATGACTATTGCCCGCTCTGTCCGACCAAGCCTGGCGGTTTTCCTACCGAAGTACCACTCGAGGCCTACGACATCGTCGTCTTCGAGAACAAGTTTCCTTCGTTTCGAACTCCACCACCCAACGAGACGGTCGAGAGCGGGGCGCTGCTTTCCGTCCGGCCCGCAGGCGGTACCTGCGAGGTCGTCTGCTACACGGACCAACATAACTCGACCTTCGCCGAACTGCCATTACGGCAAGTCGAGAAGCTGTGCCGCGTTTGGCAGGACCGGTACACCGAACTGGCCGCCAGATCGGACGTCGAATACGTGTTCATTTTCGAAAACAAGGGTAAGGAGATCGGGGTGACGCTAAGCCATCCGCATGGCCAAATCTACGGATACCCGTTCATTCCCCCAATTCCAGCCCGCGAACTCGAGATGGAGCGCGTTCATTTCGAAGAGGGTGGAGAGCTTCTGATGATGAAGTGGCTCGCCGTGGAGCTCGCAGAGCCGAAGCGAGTGATCTTTGAAAATGAACGGTTCGTGGCCATCGTGCCGTTCTTCGCTCGATATCCCTACGAAGTGCACGTCGCGCCCAAGCGCCAGATTCGCTCGCTGGTGCATTTCGAGGATTCCGACCTCGACGCCCTCGCCGAAGCGCTGCTCATCGTCGCGAAGAAGTACGACCTTCTGTTCGGATTCTCCCTTCCCTACATCATGGCGATGCATCAGGAGCCCGCGATCCCCGGGTATGAATACAACTGGTTTCACGTCGAATTCACGCCGCTGCATCGGACAGCGGATAAGCTGAAATATCTCGCAGGAAGCGAGTCTGCAGCCGGCGCTTTCATCAACGACACCCTTCCCGAAGATACGGCGAAGATCCTACGCGAGCGCGACGTCGGTCCCTTGCGATAGGGTGCGCCGCTTCGATATGCTCAATCCATGATTCCGGGTCTGCTTCTTCTCGTCTCTCACTCAACCGCTTTGCCGCAAATCGGCTATGTCGCCCGCTATTACAGTCCTCCTGACAGTGCGAAGGAAACGACGTACCAGGTCTACGTCGCAGACATCGATGGCAGGAATCGGCGTCAGCTGACGAACCTCAAGGGCCGCATGAGCGATGTTCGGTGGCTCGGACACACGAAGCTCGCCTTTATCCAGAACATCGACAACCTGCATCAGCTTTGGAGCATCGATTCGACGGGAAAGAATCTGAAATTGATCTCAAAAGGACCCGTCGTCAGTGTCGCCGAGAACCGCCCGCTGCAAGACGAACGGGGGAAGCCGATCTATCTGATCAACAGCGAAGCCAGGCAGTTCAACGGCACCAAATGGGTGGCGACCGAAATCCCTCTCAACAACATCTATCCGCCAGACTCCGGGCCTTGGAAACTGCAGACGAACGATGACGCGCGCCCATTCACGATCGTCACGGAACCCATGAAGATCCTCGATGGCCCACCTTCGACGATGGAGTGCCAACTCGGCGGCAAGACCTTCACGACAGCCTGCTATGGCATCCCGACCAAGATGGTATTTACCAAGAACCCGAACATCGGCTATCTCAGCTTCTTCCAGCACAACAGCACGAACGGCACGAGCTATACGATCACCCGCGTGGACTTCTCGACTGGAAAGGGCACTCTGCAGGCGCAAGGCTTCGGAGATCTCGATTTCTGGCCCGGAAGCGCGCTCTATGCCGGAGTGACGCCGCGCGATCTCGTCCCCTATGGCAAGAAGACGGTCTGGGGAACCACGATCCAAGTTGGCAAACCTGGGCTCAAAGGGACGACGGTCGTCAAAGGTTTAGTGGCCTGCCAGTCGGTCGCGCTTCAGCCTTGAAAATCGCCGTCGTTACGTGCGAAAACTGCCCGTACCCTGCGCCGGATGACGCGTTACTGATTGAGGCGCTGTCACAGGTCTCGGTTCACGCCCAGCGCGTGGCATGGAGCGATCCGACGGTCGATTGGTCTGGCTTCGACGCGGCCATACTCAAATCGACCTGGGACTACCACCATCGGCTGCAGGAGTTCTTGGCGTGGACAGCCCGCGTATCAGAAACACTCCGGCTGTTCAACCCACCCGACGTCATCCGCTGGAACGCCCACAAATTCTACCTGCGTGAACTCGAGGCGAAGGGCGTCCGCATCGTGCCGACGCAATTCGTCGATCAAGGCTCATCGGTCGCCGGATTCGAATGGCAGGAGGTCGTGATCAAGCCGGCCGTTGCTGCAAGCGCCCACAACACAATCCGCGCGAAACGAGAATCCCACCAAGCCGAATCGCACTTGCGTACGCTGCTTGCTGCCGGAGAGGCGCTCGTCCAGCCCTACTTGAAGTCCGTCGAGCGGGGCGAAACATCCATCATGGCTATAGACGGTAAGTTCAGCCACGTCACGTTCAAACGACCCAAGTCCGGCGACTTCCGGGTGCAGGTCGAACATGGCGGGACCATCGAAATAGCACAAGCCTCCGCGCCTGAACTACGCCTCGCCACCGCAGCTCTCGAGGCGCTTGGCCAGCCGCCCCTATTCGCTCGCATCGATCTCTTGGAACTCGATTCCGGGGAACCTGCGCTTTCCGAGTTGGAGCTCATCGAACCGGACTTGATGATGGAATTCCACCCTGCGGCGGCTGCCGGGCTCGCCGAGGGCATTCTTCGAAGGTTGGGCGAAGCCTAGGTCGACGGCGTCAACAGTCTGAAGCGGAACTCGCCCTGCGGATGACGCTCAAGAAGCGCCGCCTCCGGCTCGAGATTCTCGGTCAGCTTGGCGAAATCTTTCTCACCGGAAGGGTCCATCGCTTTTGCCCAGATCGGGCGGAATTTGTCGATCGCCTTCTCCGGCTTTATTTTTGAGAGGTCGAGCTCAGCCAGGGCCGGCTTGATCACATCCACCGCCTCGGGAGCGCCCGCGAGATAGGCATAGTGCTTCCGGATCGAGTAGTCGCCGTCATAGTCCATCACGCAGTACATGTCTTCTTCTGGCGTGCGACAAACCTCCATGAATAGACAGCGCATCACAAATGGCGCCGTGCTGAAATCCCCGAACGCGCGCTTGAGCGGCTGGCTGAGCGTGCCGACGACGCGCTGGATCGTCACATCCTGCTCGCTGCGCTGATAGCCCTCTTGATGGGCGAAGTCGATCGCGGCGGAGCGCATCGACTCGACATCAGACTGCTGCCCGATGGCGCTGAACATCAGCCGGTCGTAAATCTCGAAGATCTTTCGGGCCTGGCGACGCACGGTGAAAGCCAGAATCCCTTCTTGAAGCGAGACGGCCAGCACGGGCGCTCCAGAAGCCAGGCGCGATTCGACGTATTCAGCGCGATGGCCGATACCTTCCTGCCAGTCGTAGGGCGTGAACATCTATCAGGGTTATACACCCGATTCGGGATCGGGGTTAGCCGAGGCTTGAATTAGCCGCCCATCGACCAGCGAGGCGACGAGCCGGTGTAGGCCTTGCCTTGAAGCACCGATTCCATTGTTCGCCCGTCGAGCGTTCTTGTGATCGCGTTTCGGTCCCAGACTTTGAAATAGCCCAAGCCGCCCCGCGCCAAGGACGCCGGCATCGCGACCGTGTACGTTCGGAAATCGTCCAGCTTCGAGCCGCCGACGGTCACGCTGGTGACTCGATGCTCGGGAGCGGCGCTCTTCGAAAACGAGGCTTCGAGCCCGGAGAGCTGCAGGAATCCGGTATTCGGCGCGGGATAGAGTGAAACGGAACGCTCGAGCGCCTGCCGGATTTGGCTGCCCTTCAGCGAAACGATGGCGATCTCGTCAGTCGGAAACTGAAGCAGTGAGGAAAGGTCCTTGGGGTCATAGTTCGACTTGACCATTCCAGCGGCCAGAAACGCCATGTCGGCTCCCGCGGCTTCCCGCATCGCATCGGCGGCTGCCTGTGCCGGACCGAAGGCTTCGGTCTCGGGGCCCGCCCAAGCTGCGGACACCCCGGCTACTGCCAAAACCATCCCGAAAAGGAACTTTCTCATTTTCACTCTATTAGACATCTCGGAACATCTGCCGTTCCGCCTAGTAGAACGTAAGCTGCTCATAATTCGTGCCGTAATGTTTTTCGACCTCAATTCGGCCAAAAAAACAAAGCCCTAGGGAGATCGATCGCCCTAGGACTTACGCTCGCGTTCATTTACGATCAGTCTTCGACTTTGACGCCCATGCTCCTGGCCGTTCCGGCAAGTACGCGCATGGCCATTTCCTCGTCGTCGGTGTTGAGGTCCTTCATTTTGAGCTTGGCGACCTCACGAAGCTTGTCTTTGCTCAGCGTAGCGACCTTCTCCTTGAGCGGATTGCCCGAACCCTTCTCGATCCCGGCAGCTCGTTTGATGAGGTCGGAGCTAAGCGGTTGATTCACCGTGAATGTGTAGGACCGATCTTCGTACACCACGATGGATACGGGCAGCACATAACCCATCTGGGGTGCGGACATTTCGTTAAACTTCTTGAGGAACTCCATCATGTTGATGCCTGCCTGACCAAGGGCAGGTCCGACAGGGGGAGCAGGGGTTCCTTTTCCGGCAGGGATATTCAGCTTGATATTGGCGGCAACTCGCTTTGCCATAGTCTTTTCTCTCCGAATGGAATTTCGTGGCTCGGGAGAGAGGGAAGCGTCACCCGGAACCGATTGCGACCTCGAATTATACCCGCTGGCACCTCTCTGATCGAGGCGTCGAACCTGTGCCACAATCCAAGTGCAATCGAAGGAAGGAGCAGACCTCACCCATGCCCGTAGTTTCCGTAAGAATTCCTCAGATCGGAGAAGGACTCCAGGAGGCGCGATTGGTTGCCGTCCTCAAGCAGCCTGGAGACAAGATCAAGCGCGACGAACCGATCTATCAGATGGAGACCGACAAGGCGGTCATGGACGTCGAATCGCCCTACGAAGGCACGCTGGCGTCCTGGTCTGCGCCGGTCGACACGATTCTGGCCATCGGCGCAGAAGTTGCCAAGATGGATGTCGCCGACGGTGTCGAGGAGATGGCTCCCGCTCATGGCTCGCCGACCGAATCAGCCGCAGCGCCGTTGGCGGAGGCCACTTCCGCGACCTCGAACGCACCTCGGCGCATGGACGTTCCGCCTCGAACGCGAGCATACGCCAAAGAAAAAGGGCTGAGCGAAGACGATTTGGCCAAGGTGCCCGCCGCTGGGTCCAAGCTCATGCCTGAGGACATCGACGCTTTCCTTTCAAGTGGTTCGGGAAGCGCTGCGGCGGCCGGCCCCAAGGAGACAGAGACCTATTCGGAAGTCGCCATGGGCCAGAAACAAAGGCTCCTCAGCTCCCGCCTGGTTCGTGGATCGCAGCTCGTCGTACCGGGAACGATCACCGTCGCCTGCGACTGGGGTGGCATCGAGCGGCTCCGGGGACGCTATAAGGAGTCCGGCAGCGACTTTCAGCCAAGCAGCTTCACGATCTTCTCGTTCGCCGTCGCGCAAGCATTGAAGGACTTCCCCGCTTTTCGGTCCACGCTCGTTGGAGAGGACACGGTCCGGACGTACAAAACCGCTCATCTTGGGATCGCCGTTGCGCTCCCCGGCGACGAACTCGTGCTGGCGGTCGTCGATGACGCCGATCAACTCAGTTGGGAAGATTTCGCCAAGCGAACTCGCGAACAGATCGAGCTTGCTCGAAGCGGCAAGGACCAAGCCAATGAGTCCGTAACGATCAGCTTGACCAACATGCAGGCAGCCGGGCTGCGCGACGCAGTTCCCGTCGTTGTGCCGCCGTCGGTCGCCACCTTGTTTCTCGGTGAGTCTTATGTGGCCCTCGACCAGCACTCCCTGGAAATGACCATGAAGCGATACGTCAATTTGGCGCTCACCTTCGACCACAGGCTGATCAATGGCGTAGGGGCCGCAGACTTCTTGAATCGCGTCAAGCGAAATATCGAAGTGATCAGCGCGCTCATCTTGGCGCCCTAATTCAAAGTGAAACCGATCATCGGCATCACTCTAGAATGCACCCACGACCCCGAGGATCCTCGGAGCCATGGGAAGATGGAGCTGAACTGGAACTACGCCCAGGCGGTCTCGGATGCGGGCGGCGTGCCGGTGCTGATCCCGCCTACGGCCGACGTGCAGGCCATCGCGGAACTCATCGATGGCTGGCTGATCCCCGGAGGCCGGGATATCGATCCCAAGGAGTTCGGGCAGGAACTCCACCCAAGAGCGGAACTCCAAGATCCTGCGCGGTTCGCCATCGAGAAGGCTCTCTATCAGACCGTAGATGAGGCCATGCCGATTCTCGGGATTTGCTACGGATGCCAATTCGTGAACGTGGTGCGGGGAGGCACGCTGCAGCAACACTTGCCGGATATTTTGGGTGAGAGCGAGCATGAAGGTGGCACCCTGCAGCGGTACTCGCCAGCGGCCGGCTCCACTCTCGAGGAGATCGTTGGGCCTGCCCCCATCGAGGGCAAGAGCTACCACCATCAGGCGATCGAAACGCCTGCCGAGGGTATTCGGGTGGTCGCTCGGCATGCGGACGGAACGATCGAGGCTATCGAGGATGCCAGTGGCAGGTGGGTCGTCGGCGTCCAATGGCACCCGGAGCGAACGCTCGAGGACGGGGCGAGTCGAAGACTCTTCCAGGCTTTCGTCGATGCGGCAAAGCAATACCACGAGCAAAAATCCCGGAGGTCCATCGCGCGATGAAGAGCGTCGTCAACGGCGTCGAGGTCGAACTGACTCCGGCCGTGGAGGGGGTGACCGTAACCCCTCTGGGAGATCGGTTGCTCGTCCATTCCCCCGACGGGACGGCCAGTGCGGCTTCAGTGCGCATCGGGGACCGCACTTTGGTCTCCTATCGCGGCCAAGTCTATGAGGTCACAAAAGCCGTGTCGGCTCGCAGGGCGGGCGCGGAAGCTTCGAAAGGGGAAGCACATGCGCCCATGCCGGGGCTCATCGCAGATGTGTTGGTCGCAGAAGGTGAACAGGTCGTTCTCGGTCAAAAGCTGCTCGTTCTCGAGGCGATGAAGACGCAGCAGCCTCTGCTTGCACCCTTCGACGGCATCGTCGAATCGCTTCCCGTGGCGAAGGGCCAGCAGGTCGTGGAGGGTGCACTTCTGGTGAAGGTCAAGCCTGTTTCCGGGTGACGTGACAAATTTAATGCACCAATAGTGCAAAAGCATTTCTATTGCAGGTAAATTCCGCGAAGGGCCTGGGCTTACGAGTCCCAAGACCTCCGGAGGTACTTGTGGCAGGATTTTGGATTCCAGGCTTGGCAGCTATTTGGTGGGTGGCGCTCCAGTCCCATCCATCGACTCTTGCCATTCAACCCTCAAATGAAGAGCGGACTTCGGGAGCTAAACCGAGCGCTCAGGAGCAGCTCCCGACGCAGCCGCCATCGACGGGCGCCGGGCCCCAGAATCCGAACTACTTCAACCCTCAGATGAGCATGGTGGCGGACTTTCGGGCGAATGCCACCGGCAGCAAGGATGAACCCAAGAGGGCGCTCTTTCGCGAGGCTGAGATCGGCTTGGCAGCGGACGTTGATCCGTTCCTTAAGGCGGAAGCCTATTTCTCCTTCGCAAACGACAATGGAAAGACCAGCGCCGAAGTGGAAGAGGCGTTCGGGCTCTACTCCAAGTTTGCGAGGAACATGCAGCTTAAGGTGGGCAAGATCGCTGCTGCGATCGGTCGCATGAATAGAAGTCATGTCGATCAGCTCTACTTCCTCGACTACCCTTTGGTTGTTCGCGACCTCTTCGGCGACGAAGGGCTCCGGGCGGGTGGAGCGTCACTTGCTTACCGATTCCCTGGAGATCGCTTCAACGAATTCACCGTCGAGGGTATGGAGCCGGATGATGGTCCGCTCTTCAAAGGTGGAAGCACTCAAAGGCCGACCTTCGTCGCACACTACCGTTCATTCTTCGACTTCACCGAGGACTTATCAGGACAGCTCGGCTTTTCCTACGTGAACGGCCCGAACATCAGCCACCGTGCGCAAGTTTACGGTGCGGACTACACAATGAAATGGACTCCTGGCACGAAGGGCCAGTCCGCGACGTTCGAGACCGAAGGGTACTGGTCGAATACCGGCGCTCCCGGCGCGAAGACCACTTTTGGGGCATTCGCTGCCCTAACTTACGAACTGTTTCCGCGCTGGTTTCTTACCGGCAAGCTCGATTACAGCGAGATCCCTGGAACGACGTCGCTACAACGCGCCGCATCCCTTGGCATCACATTTAAGCTCACCGAATTCGAACATTGGCGCGTCGAATTCCAGCACCTCACGAGCAACTTCGCTCCCATTCGCAACTCCTTGAACTTTCAGTTCCAATTTGCCATCGGCGCCCACCCGGCCCACAAGTACTGAGATCTACTATGAAGAAGACAATTCTCCTTGCGTTAACCCTTTTCTCATCCAGACAGTTCGCCTCAGCCAAGATCTTGAAGATCGTGACCACGACGCAGGACCTGGCCTCAATTGCTTTAGCTGTCGGCGGTAATAAGGTGACGGTCAACTCTCTGATCGTCGGGGCGAGAGATCCACATCGACTCGAGGCTAAGCCGAGTTATATGAGCCGTGTCTCGAGCGCTGACCTATTCCTAGCGGTTGGGCTCGAACTGGAAGTCGGCTATGAGAAACCGATTCTCGATGGGAGCGGCAATTCGAATGTTGCCGTGGGGGCCAGGGGCCACCAATACGCCTCGGATTGGGTCTACATTCTAGAGAAGCCCACTTCAACGATGACTCGCGCCGAAGGGGACGTCCACCCGTACGGAAACCCGCACTTTTGGCTCGATCCGTACAATGTCCGGCTCGTTTCTTCGGGGCTCGCAGCAAAACTTGGACAACTTGATCCCGAAGACGCCGCGTATTTCAAATCGAACGCGCAAAAGTTCAACTCACAGATCGACGAGGCCATGTTCGGCGCCGCACTCGTGCAAAAATTCGGCGCGGCAAAGCTCTGGGACTGGAGCCGCAACGGCGCCTTCCTGAAGAACGCTCAATCGAACGGCGCAGCGGGCCAGATCGGTGGATGGGAAGCGAAGCTTGCGAGATACTCGGGAAGCCCCATCATTACTTACCACCGAAGCTGGAGCTATCTTGCCAATCGATTCGGACTACGGGTTGCGGCCGAGCTCGAGCCGAAGCCGGGGCTCGATCCTACTCCGGGCCACATCGCATCAGTGATCAAAATCGGATCCCAAGATGGGGTCAAGGCGATCATTCAAGAGCCGTTCTACCCGACCCGAGACGCGCAGTTCGTTGCACAGAGAATCGGTGCGAAAGTGGTCGTTGTTCCGAACAGCGTTGGCCAAGTGCCGGAAGCGAAGGGATACCTCTCCATGATGGACACTCTGGTCAGCCGTTTATCCGCGGCCTTGGGGGGCTAAGCGCTTGGACCAGTTCTGGAAACTCATGGGTCCAGCGACGATCGCGTCGCTCATCATGTCGCCGGTACATTGCCTCTTCGGGCTGCACATCGTGCGACGAGGGGTGATCTTCATCGACCTGGCGGTTGCCCAGGTGGCCGCATTGGGAATGGCGTTGGCAGTGGCCCAAGGGCATGAGCCGCAATCAATGCCAGCTTATTGGATGTCTCTGAGCTTTGCCTTGGGGGCTGCGTTGCTGATTGCAGTCTCGAAGTTCAGGCTTTGGAAGGTCCCGCACGAAGCGGTCATCGGGATCATCTTTGTCGTAGCCTCTGCGCTCGGCATTGTCATATTGGAGAACACCCCTCATGGGCTCGAGGAGCTGAAGGACATCATGGGAGGGAGCATCCTTTTCGTCGAGACCAGCCACCTCCTGAATACTGCTTATCTCTACGCGGGAGTGCTGTTCGTCGCGATCCTTCTTTGGCGATATTTCTCAGCTGCAACGCTCCAGTCGAGCAACGCGCCAAGGGGCTGGAAGTCTGTACTTGTTGATTTCGCGTTCTATGGCCTCTTGGCGTTCGTCGTCGCCTCGTCGGTCAAAATCGCAGGGGTTTTGGTGGTCTTCACATGGCTCGTCATGCCTGCGGTCTGCGCATTCTTCTTCGCTGATGCGCTGAAGACAGCTGTGCTCGTCTCTCTGCCCATCGCTGTACTCGCTTCAGCAAGCGGGTTGTGGGTGTCTTATGCCCGTGACTGGCCCACCGGTCCGGCTATCGTCATCGCATTTGGGGTCATAGTCGCGGGATTCTATCTCATTCGGCTGCTTATTCCGGTGCGCAACGGTGGCGTACAATCAGTTGAAGAGCACGGCTCTTCAGCGCCATGATCCGAATCATCGAAGTTGGCCCGCGCGACGGGCTCCAGA
>JAYROD010000148.1:0-6664 GCA_041911835.1 Fimbriimonadaceae bacterium
GGAATGGGGTGCAAGATTTCGTGATGGAGGTCAGCAGCCATGCGCTAGAAGAGGGCCGTGTTGCCGGGCTCCGATTCGACGTCGGGATCTTCACGAATTTGAGCCAAGATCATCTCGACTATCACGGCTCGATGGAGGCCTACGCGAAGGCGAAGCGCGAATTCTTCGGTACCTATGCGCAGCGATCCGGAAAGCCGTTCACCGCCTGCCTCAACACCGACGATCCCGTCGGACAAGCCTGGGCGGAAGAACTGACAAACGAAGGCGGTCTGAAAGTGCTCGCTTTTGGTCTCAATTCCGGTGAGCTGCGAGCCAGACCGAGGGCGGTCGCCGTGGATCGAATCGTGCTCGATTTGATCCAAGATGGGGATGAACATTCGTTGACGGCCAAGGTCGGCGGCAACTTCAACGTCTGGAATCTGCTTTCGGCGAGCTCGGGGCTGATCGCGCTCGGCTACGGGCTTGACCGAGTCGCCGAAGCGCTTTCTCAAGTGACACCCGTTCTGGGTCGATTCGAAGCCGTTCCGAACGATCGCGGAATTGGGATTCTCGTCGATTACGCGCATACCCCCGACGCCCTGGAGAAACTCCTCGACTCGGTTCGCGAACTTGGACCGAATCGGATCATCACGGTCTTCGGCTGCGGCGGCGATCGCGACCGCACCAAACGCCCGAAAATGGCGAGATCGGCTAGCGAACGATCGGACTTCATCGTCGTGACCAGCGACAATCCCCGTACCGAAGACCCGGACGCAATCATCGAGGAAATCGAAGTGGGCCTGGTGCCGGGCAAACCCTCCATCTCGATCGTTGATCGACGAGAAGCAATTCGCTATGCAGTCCAAGAAGCGACCACTGGCGACGTAGTCGTTATCGCCGGAAAGGGCCACGAAGACTATCAGATTATCGGCCGCACGAAGCACCACATGGATGACCGCGAAATGGCTCGCGAAGCGTTGGCGGTGCGCGCATGAAGCCTATTCCGATCTTGGAGTTTGCCAGGCGATCCGGGGGTGAAGCGTTCGGATTTACAGCTGATTCGATGTTGACCGGTTTTGCACTCGATAATCGAGAAGTCACTGCAGGCGACCTCTTCATCGCCATTCGAGGTGAACGATCTGACGGCCACGAATTTGCTCTCGATGCCATCAAAAACGGCGCGGTCGGCGCATTAGTCGAACGGCCGATTTCCGGTCCTCATGTGCTGGTCAAGAGCGTGGTCGATGCGTTGGCGGCGTTTGGCAAATCGAAAAGAAATGAGTTTTCGGGTCCAGTGATCGGCATTACCGGTAGCAACGGCAAGACGGCGACCAAGGAATTCACCGCAGCATGCCTTAGCGCAAAGGGAAACGTCCTCAAGAGCGAGGGGAATCGCAACACCGAATACACTTCGCCTCTGCTTTGGGCCGAGCTTGACAAATCCGAGTGGGCCGCCGTTGTCGAGATGGCCATGCGCGGCCCGGGGCAAATCGCGCATCTGGCAGCGGTTGCGCAGCCCACGGTCGCTATCATTACGATGATCGGCACAGCGCACATCGAGAAGGTCGGAGGGCGAGAAGGGATTGCACGAGCGAAAGCCGAGATCTTACACTCACCGTCTTCGCCGACTGCGATCCTTTGGGCAGAAGACGACTTCTTTGGCTTTCTGAAGAGCGAGGCTCGCTCCGCCGTCAGGACCTTTGGATTCAGTCCTGATGCCGAATGTCGGGTTTTGGGATATCGGCCGCTGAGCTGGAATCGGAGCATCGTTCGATTTCAATTAGGCGGTAAATCGGTTGAGGCACAACTGGCGACAGTCGGGCGACACCAAGCGCTAAACGCCGCTGCGGCGCTTCTAGCTGCGAACACTGCAGGCGTCGGGATTCAAGACGGGGCGCCGCTTTTGGCGAGCGCGCAGCTTCCTCCGATGCGCATGGAAGCCATAACGGTTCATGGCGCGACTGTGCTATTGGACAACTACAACGCCAGTCCCGACAGCACGGTCGCAGCAATCAGGACACTTGCGGAGTTACCTTGTGAGGGTAAGCGTTACGCCGTCATCGGCGAAATGCGCGAGTTAGGTGACTTTAGCGAGACGGGCCACCGTCAGGTTGGTCGTGCGCTTGCAGAGTCTCCGTTCGATGCAGTGATCCTGTTTGGTCCAGAAACGCGGTACACGCACAGCGAGGCGCTGCGGGCAGGTTTTCCAGAATCGAAATTGATAGAGGCGGTGGATCTGCATGACATTGCGGCTTTTATCAATCAACTCACGCCGAAAGACGTCGCGCTCATCAAGGGAAGTAGGGCGCTGGGCTTAGAGAAGGCGCTCGAAGAGCTTGAGGTGGCGAGCGCATGAGCGGCTTGTACCAGTCATTTTGGATCGCACTTGTAATCGCTTCTGCAATTGCGTATCCAGTGCTCCTGATGTTACGAAAGCTCAATGCGCGTCAAACCATCAGCCAATACGTACCGGAACATGCTCAAAAGCAGGGGACACCGACGATGGGCGGTTTGATTGTCATTCCAGGACTGATATTGGTGCTGCTTCTGACTCCGGGAGGCCTAGCTCCCGCTGTTCTGGTGTTCGGTTTTGCACTCATCGGATTTCTTGATGATTACGCTGTTCCGAAATTCATAAAGGACAGCCGAGGGCTGAGCTGGAAACCGAAGCTGATTCTCGAATTGATTGTTGCCTCAGCTTTCTCGTACTGGCAAAGTGGCAATTTGCAAGGCAACACGCAATGGACTTGGGTTGCGTTCTCCACGTTCCTCATCCTTTTCGGATCTAATGCGTACAACTTTTCTGACGGGCTCGACGCACTCTCGGGAACACTTCTATTGGCAATTGCCCCGGCTGCGCTTTGTGTTCTGATGCTCCTGCAACCAGCTCAGCCCGAAGTCGCGGCGTTGGCAGCTTGCATGGCGTTGACAGCCGGAATTCTCCCCTTTCTGCTGCTCAATGCTCCTCCCGCGAAGGTGTTCATGGGCGACGTCGGATCGCTCCCGATTGGTGCAGTTCTTGGTTGGATCTTTGTTCGCATTTGGTCATCGGCTGACGGAAACGGCAGTCTTTCGATTTCCGCCCCTGAAATCTCTGTTCTATTGCTTAGTGCGATTTTGTTGGTCGAGCTGTTGCCGCCGCCGCTTCAGATTCTGTCCGTAAAGATTCGGAAGAAACGCTTATTTCCTCGAACACCGATCCATCATGCGTTTCAAGAGAAGGGCTGGCCGGAAACTCGTATCGTCGCCCTGTTTGTCGTCGTTCAACTCATATGTTCGGCGGCGGCAATAACGGTCTCCGGTGGCAAGACGCTGGATTCGGATTGGCGATCGCTCAATAGTTCTGGGGGTATGCGTTGAATTTGCAGGGCCGACGAATTGCGATTGCCGGTATGGGCCGCTCGGGTTTCACCATAGCCAATGCCGCCCAAAAGCGCGGCGCCATCGTGACCGTCTACGATGAGCATGCAGCCGACACAGATGATCGGATGGCGGCGGTAGAAAAGCTCCAAGGATTGGGCGTTAACGTCGTTACAGGCTGGCACGGAAGGCTCAAAGATGAAGCATTCGATCTACTTGTCGCATCGCCCGGTTTCAAGCGTGAGCATCCCGCCATCCGCGACGCGCTGAGCAAGAACAAGGAGGTCATTAGTGAGGTCGAGTTCGCTTATCGCATAAGCAAAGCGCCCATTATCGCGATCACGGGGACCAACGGCAAGAGCACCACGACTGTTATGACTTGGCTCATTCTCAAGGGCGCGGAGGTCGACGCGGTGTTGTGTGGCAACCTCAGCGGCAGCGGCTATCCGGAATTGACCCTTACAGAAGCGGCAGACGTTTCGACCGAAAACCAAGTGCTGGTCGCGGAAGTTTCGAGCTACCAGTTGGAGTGGGTTAAGGAATTTAGACCGAGAGTCGCTACAATAACGAACGTCACCCCGGACCATCTGGACCGGCATCCCGATTTTGAGGACTACAAGAACACGAAGCTAAGGCTCTTCGCAAAAATGGGGAATGGCGATGTCGTCGTCGTTAACGAGCATGAGCCCAGCCTGCATACCGAGGATCTCGAACGGGCCGTATCTAAGGACGTTGCTCTGCGAGTATTTTCGAGCGCCACCGAGCCGAGTTCTCACGAGGAGTGGGGCGCGGCCACAGAGTTGTCGACCCGCCGCCAGAACGGGACGCTCATCTTGAACGGCAAGGAGGTCCGGCTCCAAGATCTTCCACTCATCGGCGACCACAACATCACGAACGCCCTGCAGGCCTGGGAACTGGCGACGGCTTTTCTCGCCGCCGATTCGGAGCGTCGATTCGTCGGAATGCTTCGTGGACTTATGGAGTTCAAGGGTCTGCAGAATCGTATGGAACGGCTCGGCGAGAAGAATGGCGTCCTCCTCGTGAATAACTCGATGTGCACCAACCCTAGGGCGGTGATCGTCTCCAGCAGTAGCTTGCCGATGCGGCAGCACATCCTCATGGGCGGCCTCACCAAGAATCTCGATTTCAGCGTTGTTCGCGACTACCTGGGCCACGAAAACCACCAGGTCTACCTCTTTGGTGACGAGGCTTCCAGTTCCGAGCCGGAAGCGCTCGGAACACAACTCGGCAAAAAATGGCCCGAGTTTCCGACCCTTGAATCAGCCTTCCAGGCGGCGACTCAAGCCGCTCGACCAGGGGAGGCCATTTTGCTTGCTCCGGGATGCTTGAGTGCATACCCCTACGCCAACTTCAGGGAGCGCGGCGACGCGTTCCGCCGAATCGCCAAGGAGTGGCTGGATTCATGAAACGCGTTTGGACACCGCCCGACCCTATTCTCTTCACGCTTGCAGTCGCCGCAACCCTCATCGGCGCGATCCTCATTTTCGACGCGGGTTATGCCCGTTCGCTGCAGAGCGGCTCGGGCCCCATCCCTCGAGAGTTCAAGAGCCAGGCGCTCTATGCGGTCATCGCCCTCATCTTTGGGTGGATGGCATCGAACGTCGCGCTCCAAAAGTGGCGAAGAGCCGCGACGGTTCTCTTCTTCTTATCGCTGATTTCGCTAGTTGCGGTCGAAGTCGTCGGAAAGGACATGAACGGCGCCAAGCGATGGCTCGAATATGGCCCAATCATGATTCAGCCCGCCGAATTCGTAAAGATTTCCGTGATTCTCTATTTGGCGGCGGTTTTCGCCTGGAGAAAGCCGTACAAGAGACCACAAACGATTCGAAACTGGGGAGAATGGATGGATGGCGTTTTGGTGCCAAAAATCCAGCGGGCAATGCCCGCGATCTGGGTGCTCCTCGCCGTCGCCTTAATCAATAAGGAGCCGGATCTGGGAACCGCCGCTATCGTCGCCGTTACCATGTACGCGATGATGATTCTTGGCGGAGTCTCGAGGAAGTCGCTCGTCCTTTTCGCACTGCTTGGTGTGGTGGGAGCGACCGTCATGACGATACAAGAGCCCTATCGGCTCGACCGCATCGTTAATCACAGCCAGCGCTGGGACGCGGATCATCGCGACGACGTCGGCTTCCAGACGATCACCTCCGAAACGGCGATCGCGGCCGGTGGCGTGGCCGGCGTTGGCATCGGATCGGGCCGTGCCAAACACCTCATGCCTGCAGCCACGACGGACTTCATTCTCGCGACGGTCGGAGAGGAGTTTGGTCTCGTCGGGGTCCTCAGTGTGCTTGCGTTGCTCGGGTGCATCGTATTGAGGATGATCGTCCTCGCCAGACGTGCGACGAGCTTCTTTGGTCAGTTGGTGTTGAGCGGATCGGCGGCCTGGATCGCGATTCAAACCTGTGTGAACGTTATGATGGCGAACGGTACGCTGCCGGCAATCGGAATTCCGTTGCCTTTTGTCAGCTCCGGGGGGTCGAGCCTCTTGGCGCTTTGGCTGATGATTGGGATTTGTCAGGCGGCGACGATCGAGCGCGCGCCAAAGGAGGATGGGCTTGAGGCTAGCAGTCACGGGCGGTGGGACCGGCGGCCACGTCTTTCCCGCGCTTGAACTGGCCAAGGAGGCCCATCAGCGAGGATGGGAGGTCAAGTACTTTGGTTCGCTCCGCGGTCAAGAGTCGCGCGCCTGCGAGCGCGCATCTATCGAATTCCAGGGCTTCCCGTCCGAGCCGATCTACTCGTTTCGATCGCCAAAGGGTTGGAAGGCCGCCTTCAAACTGCTCAAAGCCGTCAAGATGGCGAAAGGCGCTCTGCGGGAGTTCGCACCCGATGTGCTGGTTTCGACGGGAGGATATGCGTCTGCGCCACCGACAAACGCGGCGCGCCGCTTGAATATTCCTTACGTCATTCATGAACAGAACTCCGTGCCGGGGCGAGCAAACAAGGTGCTCAGCAAACAGGCGTTTGCGATCGCGACGGTTTTCGAATCGGCGGCAGCGCATTTTCCAGGACTGCGGGTTGAGCGCACCGGCATGCCGATCCGGCAGGCGCTCCGTGATTCGGCCCAGGGTCGCTTTGGTGTAGGGCAGACGATGACAGGCCAAGCGCCGATTTTGCTCGTGATGGGTGGTTCGCAGGGAGCTGTTGCTTTGAACGACGCGGCGCTGGCGACTGCCGTGAGAATGGCATCGACCGAAGTGCAGTGGCTGCACATCACGGGGATGGCGCACTTCGACAGCACGATGGTGACCAAATCCAAGATGGCGGTCAAGTCGCCCTATGAGGTCAAGGCGTATTTGGA
>JAYROD010000149.1:0-4940 GCA_041911835.1 Fimbriimonadaceae bacterium
CACATGCCCTGCATCACCGTACCCACCCGGCCATCAGCCGTCAGCCGCGGGCGTCCGGTGCTGGCATGTCCACCGAAACGGCGGCAGTCCAAGCGGTGCATCGTCAACGCCGTTCCCGTGTTCCGGATTCCAAGCGACCTCGACGACAGTTGGGTAGTTGGGGGTGGGCAACCTCGCAGGGCGACGTTGCCTAGGCAAGATTGGGCTGCCCCCTGTTCCTGTGAGAAAATGTCGCCAAGAACGACAGGAGGATGCAATGGCAGATCACGCATACCCGGTCGAAGTCCAGTCCGATTTCCTCGAAAAGATTACGAAGGCCAAGCCCGTGCAGGCTTTGGCCGAGCTCATCTGGAATGGTCTTGATGCCGACGCGACGAGTGTCAGCGTCAGCTTCGACTACAACGCGCTTGGCGCAATGTCCGCTGTGATCGTCACCGATAACGGCCACGGCATCCCATTCTCGGAAGCGCCGGAAGGCTTCCGCCGCCTTGGCGGTTCGTGGAAGCGACCCGGGGCCATGACGAAGGGCGAAGGGCGGTTTCTTCACGGCCAGGACGGGCGAGGCCGTTTCAAGGCGTTCTCGTTGGGCCGCTTCGCCGAATGGGACGTGACTTACCCGAAGGGCACGGAGCTCTGGACGTTCAAGATCACCATGAACGCCAGCAATATCCGCGAGGTCCGCATCTCGGATGAGAAGCTCGCACCTGCAGGCAAGTCGCGCGGCGTCACACTGTCGATCACCGAGCTCCACAAGGAGCACCGCTCCCTGACGACCGAGACTGGTCTTCAAGAGCTGTCAGAAATCTTTGCCCTGTATCTCGCCGATTACCGGGCCGTCTCTGTCAAGGTCGATACGCATCAGATCGACCCTGACTCTGTCATCGCATTGCGGCACTCCGTTAACCTCGCTGACATCCGCGAGGACGACAAGACGCACCCGGCGAGGCTAGAGATCATTGAATGGCGCGCGACGACAAACCGGGCGCTCTATCTGTGCAACGAGAAAGGCTTTCCGCTCCTCTCGGTTGACCGGCGCTTTCACATCGGCGCTTTCCAGTTCTCGGCCTACCTGAAATCCAGCTTCATCTCGAAGCTTCAGAAAGACGGGACCGTCGAGCTTGCCGAAATGAATCCAGCAGTGATCGCCGTCATCGACGAGGCGCAACAGGCGATCAAGTCCCATTTCCGTAACCGTGCAGCGCAGGAAGCGCGCTCGGTTGTCGATGAGTGGAAGAGCGAGGCGATCTATCCCTATCAGGGCGAACCGGCGACCCACCTTGAAACGGTCGAGCGACAGGTCTTCGACATTGTCGCCGTCAACATGGCTCAGCATGTGCAGGACTTCGCCAGCACGCCGGCCAAGAGCAAGGCCTTCAATCTGCGCCTGTTGCGGCAGGCCGTCGAGAAGGGTCCAGAGGAACTGCAGCTCATCTTCGAGGAAGTCCTTAACCTGCCCAAGCGCAAGCAGGAAGAGCTCGCCGAACTGCTCCGGGACGTGTCCCTGTCCGCCATCATCGGCGCGGCTAAGGTCGTCACTGACCGCCTCAAGTTCCTGACTGGCCTTGAAGCTATTCTCTTTGATGCCGAGCCCAAGAAGCGCCTGAAGGAGCGCTCGCAGCTTCATCGAATCATTGCGCAGAACTGCTGGCTGTTTGGCGAGGAATACAACCTCTCGGTTGACGATCAATCGCTGACCGAGGTCCTCCGCAAACACAAGAAGCTTCTTGGTGACGACCTCGTCATCGACGAGCCAGTCAAACACATCACCAAGACACGCGGGATCGTGGATCTCATGCTCTCCAAAGCGATCCGCCAGCACCGGGCCAACACGCTCACGCATCTTGTCATCGAGTTGAAAGCGCCGACCGTCAAGATCAATGACGACGAGGTCACGCAGATCGAGAAGTACGCCTTTTCAGTGATGAAAGACGAGCGCTTCCGCAACGTTGATACAACCTGGGTCTTCTGGGCGATTAGCGATGACCTCGGCGATTACGCCACACAGCGCATCAGTGACAGCAGTGGGCTGATCTATACGAAGGCGAACGTCTCGATCTATGTGAAGACGTGGGGACAGGTTCTTGACGAGAACCGTTCCCGTCTCCAGTTCTTCCAGGAGCGCCTTGAATATCAGGCCGACCGGGAGTCGTCGCTCAAGCATTTGCAAGAGCGCTACGACGAGTTTCTAAAGGGCGTCCTCACCGAGGACGAGCAACCCGAAGCCAGCGATGTCGAGCCCGAAGCGAATGTTGCTTGATGCGTCGTAAAGCACCGCGAACCGGAAATCTGCTACTCGGTTCTATACGTGCGCGTCGCGGCGCCCCGCGGTGCATTCCAAATGTCCGCTGGGGGTTGGGGTTGGTCCGCCAAGCAAATAGGGCACTGGTGCAGCAGCCTGCGTGCGCGGTGGGCATGTCTGGTAGCGCTGCGGGGCAAAACAGTGTGCAGGAGATGCTACCGGGATCACCAGGTTACGCAATCCTCCGAAGCGGGCCCGGCTTCCAAGGGCGTCCGTTTTCGCACGCTGTGATGAAGCCTGCCCAGCGTTCCAGGGCTTCCCTGCGTTCCGGAATCTCCTCGCGGACATCGTAGATCGCTTCCATGCCCTTCAATGTGTGATTCAAGGCCAGCTCGGAAATTTCTCGGGATATGCCCATGTTGCGCATGTGTCCCTTTGCCGTGCTCCGGGTATCGTGAGGCGTGAATTTTCGGATTTGGATGTCACCGCGTTCGAAGGCACGTGAAATCGCGGCCCATAGGGTGGTTTCACCGACATGGGTATCTCCGAGCCGCCGCCGCCGACGCTCGATCCGCGCTGGAAGTACCCACGGCGACTCCCCAGCGAGATCACGCAAATCCTTGAACCAGTTTGCGACAGTCGGCGTGAGCGGAACCAGGAAACCCTTCCGGGTCTTCACGGAGGCGTCTGGAACCCACCAGGTTGCACGATCAAAGTCGATGTGCTCCCACCGGGCTTTCGCCAGTTCGACGGATCTTACGCAGGTGGCGAGCAGAATCCGGAAGGCCAAGGCATTTTCCACACCGATATCGTCTATGTCGGCCAGTAGGGTCCGCAACTCCTCTTCGTTCAGCATCACGCGCTTGCGAATCGGCGGGCGTTCTCCCATGAGGGCAACCAGGTCGATTCCAGCGGCGGGGTTGGAGTCAATCAAGCGCTTTCCACACGCATGGGCAAAAAGCAGCTTGCACGACGTCAGGATTCGCTTCGAAATCGTCCAGGAACGTTTTGCCGACTCGAGCACGTGAACGATCTCGGCTGGCGTGACGTGCCGAACTTCCAGTGATCCGAGTTTGGGGAGTAGGACTTTTTCCAGATCCCACTTTCGATAATAGATGGTCCCTTCAGCGAGACTGGGTGTCACCAGTTTCTTCTGCTTGTAGTCGTCGATCAATGCGCGGACGGTCCAGGCCATCTTGGACTGCATCTTCTCGACCTTTTTCTTGGCGGCGGGGTCCTCTCCCTTGTCGATCGATACTCTGTGCTCTCTCGCCATCTGGCGGGCTTTGGCGAGCGACAGGTCGGGATAATTGCCAAGGGTCAGTTCCTTGCGGCGGCCGGCTCCCATCCGGTAGCGCAGTATCCATGTAGCGGTTCCCGCCTCAGACAGGGTGAAAGTCAGGCCACCCCCATCAGAACGGGCAATTGGTGCGCCTTTGTTGACCCAGTGCTTGATCTGGATGTCGTCGAGTACATTGATCTGGGTTCCCATGATGTCCGACTCCCGGTCTGGATCAATCGAGTCCTTCTTGCCGGCTCCCGGTCACCAGGGTCTGTTGATATGGCGACTTTTTCCTCGCATCGATAAACGTTGTCCGACGCTCGCCGCGCCGCTGCTGGCCTGGCTGAGATCGAGGTGGTCGGCTGATGCGCTGTGCGAAGTGGGTAGCTGCGAGAGATTCTAGCAGCGAACTACCCATCTAGCTACCCACTTGGCTACCCGATTCTAACGCGTCGTCATGAGACGGGATGCAACGTCAAAAGACATATATCCATATTTATTAGTGTGTTACCTGTTGCTTGTGGGATGTCTTGAAACGTCGTTGGTTGTGGATTGAACTCGCAGGTGGCGAGTTTCATTCTTGGCGGGGGTTGGGTAGAAAAAGGGGCGTTGCACCGGGCGTCGCGAACGACGCATGCGAAGTCTTCGGGATGTCGGCAAGATCATAACAGCCCCGGAAAATCGGGCAAGATCGGCTCGCGCCTCGCCGCGACGGTGGCAATGCGGCCACTGCGCTGGCGGTGGCGTCGGCGCTGCCGGATACGACGGATCGCAGGTCCGGTCGGCAGTCAACCCAGACGCTTGGCGTGGCCGGAGGTCGGCCTTGGAACCAAACTGGAACAGCCTGTGGTCGTCAGGCAAATTGCCACTTAAATAAATATGCTATCTTACGGGTCGGCAGCCGCTGCCGGCAGGCTAAAGAAATGTCTCGGAATGTGCGTTATTTCTCTTGTTCGAGCCGGTACAGCACCTATTCTTCGCTTGTTGGCAGCGTCTGATGAAGACCAACAGTCAAGAGGAGCACAGGGCAATCGCACCGATCTGCGGACCTCGCTTGTCTCTCCGAACGCGTGGAGTCGTCGTATGGCTTTCGAGGAGGGCCGGATTCTTGCCGTTCTGCGCGAACAAGAATCGGCAACGGGTCGCGTGGCAAGGGGAGTCTCGAGTGGGACGAGTGTCGGTCGTGGGAGGGCAGTTTGTGTGTCGTACGGGCAATTCCACTATACTGTCGCGCGTTTTGCGCCTACCGTCAGTGCGACGTCTCTGCAATTTGCGGTAAACCGTTTCCAAGCTGGCGACTGATAAGGAGAGCATCATGGTTACACGCCTGCATGATCTGATTGGCGTTTCGTTGCGTTGGCTTTTGCTTGGCGTGTCTGCTGCGCTGCTTACCGGTTGCGCTTCGTATCCGCCGGCGCC
>JAYROD010000150.1:0-1952 GCA_041911835.1 Fimbriimonadaceae bacterium
CCATTCGCACGGGCATTCGAGCATCCGAACGACTCGGGCTTTCATTCCGCGCCGAAGGCTTGAAAACTGGATCGGTGCAGCGCTCATTTTCGGCACTGATTCAATCTACCCAAAAAAGTATGGATTGGTTCAAATGGCCCCACAATGAACCTGCGTTAGCGTTCCCCTCGCTTTACTGGCTTGTACAGATCCGGGTTGATGGAGGGGCTCAGGTTGACGACAACGTCCCAGGTCTCTACGATGTGGATGGCTTTTGAAGATCCTTGCGGACGAACGTCGTGCGACACCTGGAATCGCTCCAGATCTCCTGCCGTTGAGAGCACGATCTGAAAGCTACCAGCGACTTGCTGCTTGATCGGCACATTGGGATCGATCGCGATGTCGCCCGGAGACCAACCTCCATCGATTACGATCGCCTCGTGGCCCGAAAATCCCCGCCGCTCCGCCTTTTCTGGAAGCACGAGCAATTGGTTCCGAAACGCCACGAGGTCGACGCGACGCCCGATCAACAGGCTTAGGACTGGAGATCGGTCGATCAGGCCAGGGAGGCAGGCCGTGAACACGTCTTGGATGTTCTTGATCGCGACTTGCGGACCCATCGCTTCGGCGAGCCTCTCACGCTCATCGGAGAGAACCATCTCCGGTGCGTCGTAGGTAACCGAATTGCCATCGGCCGTCACGACGGAGCGCAACTTCCTACCGAAATTCTGCTGTTGCCTGATGGACAACTTTGTCGGTCGTTCGAGTTGAACCTCGGTATCGACCACACCGGTCTGATCGGCGGCGGTCACCGTAAATCGAATCCGCGCCGATAGCGCCTGCGCGCTGTAATAGCGGGCGATCATGTCGCCGATCAGTTTTGCCGGCTTGGGGATTTCTCCGGTCTGAGGCAGAACGACTAGCGAGAGGAGTGTGGCAATCATTTTAGAGCTCGAACCGAGACCAAGGTATGTCCTCCACCGCTGCATCGGAATTCGCTTTGCGCGCTGCGAGGAACAGCCAGTCGGCTAGACGGTTGAGAAACACGGCAAGTTCAGGACGAACTGGTTCCGACTCGGATAGTGCAACCACCGAACGCTCGGCACGCCGGCAGACCGCGCGTGCCAAGTGGAGTCGCGAGGCCAGTTCACAGCCTCCGGCGAGGATGAAATTTCGCAGCGGAGGCAGATGGGAATCCATCTCATCCATCTCTCGTTCGAGCATGGCTGCGTGGCGATCGCTCATGGATGTGTGCGCTGCTTGGGCGCCTGCGGGCGATGCCAACTCTCCTCCAAGATCGAATAGACAGGATTGGACTCTCTGCAGTCGGGGTCCAAGATCCTCGCCGGCGAGGGTCCTGCATAAGCCAATCGCGGCGCCAACCTCGTCAACGTCGCCTATCGCGGCGATACGTAGAGAGCTCTTGGACACCCTGGAGCCCCCAACCAATCCCGTTTGCCCGAGGTCCCCGGTCTTGGTGTAGATCTTCATGGGCGATCCCGGAGGACCCGCACCGCAAACTTGGGCAGATTTTTTGCCTTGCTAAGCTTCTTCGGGTTCAGCATGAGGCGCCAAGCCCACTCCAATTTGACCTTTTGAACTGCCTTCGGAGCCCGTTTCGTCTTCCCGCTGAATACATCGAACGAGCCACCGACTCCCATTGCGACCGGAGCCTTGATGATGTGCTGGGTCGACCGGATGAACTTCTCCTGGCGGGGAATTCCCATCGCAACGAAAAGGAAGTCGGGCTTGTACGCGGCCACTTCCTGAGCGACGATTTCATCGCTTTCCGAGGGAAAGAAGCCGTTGCGCGTCCCAACGATATTGCAGCCCGGAAACTTCAGTTTGAGCTTTTCTGCGGCGAGTTCTGCAACTCCCGGAGCCGCGCCGAGGAAGAAGAGGCGGAATCCTTTGTCCGCGCTGAGTTCGCAGATCCGTTCGAGAAGGTCGACGCCGCTGACCCGGCCCGGGAA
>JAYROD010000151.1:0-8237 GCA_041911835.1 Fimbriimonadaceae bacterium
AAAATAGAGTTGGGTGGATTCGATATGCCTTTGGCGTTTCGCAATCCACCGCCACAGTTCTTGGAGAAGGAGGTCAAGCCGTTTGCCGATTGGGCAATCTGGCAAGCGCTCGCCTCCCCAAAACTGGAATTGCGCCAAGTCGTGGTCGACGCAGTCGGAGGGAACACAAGGATTCGATTCGCCGTTCACAACACGGGCTACCTCCCGACAAACGTTTCTGAAATTGCCAAGCAGCGGAAACTTTGCCGTGGCGTCGTGGGCGAAATCACGCGCAAAGGAGAACGAACACCGAAAGCTGGAAGCTCCGAACCGAAATGGCTCGTTTCCGGAAAGCTGCGTACCGATGCCGGACAACTCGCTGGATGGGACCACATCAGCGCCGCGGGATTTGGGTGGCAGGTCAATTCAACGGATGATGTCGCCGTGTTCGAATGGGTCGTTTCGAAGCCCGGAACCTATGAGCTCACGGCAAAACATGAACGAGCCGGAGTCGTGCGACATACGGTTCAGGTTTGACCGCATTGACCGTTTGGTATCCCCGGCCCGCGAGCGAAGAGATGTTGGCGCTCTTGCGTCAAAAGGTAGGAAGCAGCACGGTCATTGAAACCGAATCCAGCGGAGCCGTGGCCATCCTCATCGACGGTCGCCCCACCGAAGAGATGATCGAAAGATGCCCGTTGCTGCGTGCAGTGATCGCACCTTTCGCCGGTGTGCCGGTCGCCACTGGCGAGCTCATGCGGAAGCATCCAAACATTTCGCTCCACAATCTCCATCACAACGCCAGCGACACTGCGGAGATGGCCATGGCTCTGCTATTTGCCGCGGCCAAGCGGATCGTTACTGGCGATCAACTGTTGCGCAAAGGCGACTGGTCCTTACGCTACACGCCCGTAGAAACCCTAGCGCTTTTTGGCGCAACGGCTCTCGTTCTGGGTTATGGCGAGATCGGAAAGCGAATCGCGAAGAACTGTGCGGCTCTTGGGATGAATGTTCACGCAACGAGGAGGCGCGCTCAATCGGTGAGCCGAGACGGAGAAATCTATCTGCACCCTGCATCCTTTCTTAAAGAGCTATTGCCCCTTGCGAACTACCTCATCATTGCGCTACCACAAACCGCTGACACGGAAGGGCTGGTAGGTAAAGAGGAACTAGCGATGCTGCCGAAAAACGCCGTGCTCGTCAATGTGGCCCGGGCTCAGATCATTCATGAGAAAGCGCTATTCGAGGCACTTGAGAGCCGTCACTTACATAGCGCCGGCCTCGACGTTTGGTATCGATATCCTGACACCAGCGGGCCAGTCGGCGGAGTTCCTGGATACTTTGATATTCCGGAGACTGCCCAGCACACGCTTCCTTCTGAATTGCCATTTCATGAACTCGAAAACGTGGTCCTGAGCCCTCACAGAGGCGGCGCTTCAAGAGAGAGCGAGCACAGGAGGATCGAGAAACTGGCCGAACTCCTATTGCAGGCCGCGGATGGGCAACCGATGAGCAACAGGGTGGACTTGGAAGCTGGATACTAGCGGTCCAGTTCCACGTTCGCCGAGTCAAGCTTCAGCCCAACCTTCCAGCCGCTTATCTCGAATTCATACCCGTCCTCATCATAATCGATGGTGGCAACGGCCTGAGGGTTGGCCCCCTTCTGAATCGCTCGATCCCATATCGACTTCAACGTGATCTTGGGATCTCCGATATCCGACTTCGGTTGCTGCATCCGCGGCGCGCCTCGATCGATATCCATGCCTTCGTTATGGTATTGGTATTTCGACGTAGAGCCTCCGCTCATCTTCGTAACGAACCGCACCTGGCCGGGCTCGTACACTTCGACGGTCACGTCCTCCAGCCAGACGTCGCTCTCCGTTCTTCCAGCCCCGATGGGAGGAGAGTCCCCAGAGGGCGGTTTCACGGGTAGAAGGAATTCGTACTCAACCTTTGGAGCGGGCTTGTAGGTCGCCAAGAGGTCCATTGTGCCGTCGGAGCGAACGTAATCGACTTCGATCTTGCGCAATATCGCTCCTTTCCCAACGCGTTGCCGAATATTTGGCAGTTCGGCGAATGGGTCGAAATGCTTCGGATCTCCAACAAGAGGGTACGTCTCCGTGCCAAGCATGCGAGCACAGGTGTTAGAAAAGATTACCAACCAGAAAATGAACCCGAGAAAGCCACAAAACAGGACGATTCCCACGCATCCGGCAATTAGCCCTTTGCGCATGGGTCGTCGTGGTTCCAGGATGACGTAAGGGTCCATTAGCCTCTGATGATAGCTTCTCCGGCATCATTCTTGGGCCTCCCGTCTGGTTCGAAATGGTAAAATCAATCCTATGATGACCCTCCCCCACGACATCGCCGACCTTAACCTTGCCGACGCAGGGCGTGACCGCATCGAGTGGGCAGAGCGGGACATGCCCGTTTTGAGGCTCATCAAAGAGCGATTCCAGAAGGAACAACCGCTTAAGGGCCAGCGGATTGTCGCCTGCCTGCATGTGACGACGGAAACGGCGAATCTACTCCGAACCCTCAAAGACGGCGGAGCTGAGGTCGCGGTTTGCGCCAGCAATCCGCTGAGCACTCAAGACGAGACCGCAGCTGCATTGGTCAAGCACTTTGGAATCCAGACCTATTGCATCAAGGGCGAAGACAACGAAACATACTACAAGCACATCAACCAGGCGCTCGACATTAAGCCGACGATGACGATGGATGACGGCGCTGACACGGTGGGAGTGATTCACAACGACCGGCGGGACCTTATCCCGGGCATTATCGGCGGGACCGAAGAAACAACCACCGGTGTGATCCGCTTGAGAGCGATGGCCAACGATGGCGTCCTCGCTTATCCGATCATCGCCGTAAACGATGCCGACACCAAGCACCTCTTCGATAATCGTTACGGAACCGGGCAATCGACGCTCGATGGCATCCTTCGGGCGACGAATGTGCTCTTTGCGGGTCGAACGACCGTCGTCGCGGGCTATGGCTGGTGTGGCCGAGGAATCGCGATGCGGGCCAAGGGGCTCGGCTCCCATGTCATCGTTACCGAGATCAATCCGACCAAGGCGATCGAGGCAGTTATGGACGGGTTCATCGTCATGCCGATGGAGGAAGCCGCGCCGATTGGCGACATCTTCATTACGGTCACCGGCAACAAATGTGTTATCGACGGGCGTCACTTTAGCAAGTTGAAGGACGGCGCGATCATCTGCAACAGCGGGCACTTCAACGCAGAAATCGATATTCCGACCCTCGAATCGCTCAGCAAATCCAAGCGCGAGCCGAGGCCCTTCGTCGAGGAATTCGTGCTTGCCGGCGGCAAGAAAGTATATCTGCTTGCCGATGGCCGGCTGGTCAACCTCGCTGCTGCCGAAGGTCATCCGGCATCCGTTATGGACATGAGCTTTGCGAACCAAGCTCTCTGCGCCGAATTCATGGTGCAGAATCACGCTTCCATGGCAAAGCAGGTCTACACGGTACCTGAGGCGATCGATCAAAACGTCGCGGCGCTCAAGCTCGAATCCATGGGCATCAGGATCGATGTTTTGACTCCGGAGCAAGAGAAGTATCTTGCGAGTTGGCAGGAAGGCACGGCTTAACCGCCTTGCCTCCGTTCGCAATGGGAAGCGGCTAGAAGGGTGAGCTTCCCTGGGCTTTGACGCTCGCGCTCAAGCGCAATGAGGATCGGACTGCTCGCGGGCGTGCGGCAGGGCGGTATCCTTGTCGCATGCCGCGGCCACTCTGGACGTGCCCGAAGTGCGGCCGAACGCTCGTTGTTCCCCATCAGGAGCATGTGTGTGGACTGAGCGATCTCGAGGGCCACTTCGAGCGCAAAGATCGTATCGGCAAGACTGCATTCGAATGGATGTGTGCCCAATTCGATTCTCTTGGCTCTTATGACATCCTCCCAATGAAAACCACGATCGGCTTTGCTTCCGGCGTGAACATTGCTTTTCTCACAACAAAGCGAAAAGGCGTCGAAATTTCTATCGTTTTAGGTGGCATCGTCTCGAGCCCGAGGTTCTCTAAGGAAGTTCCCTATTCGCGGACCAAGACGATCTATCGTCTGCGGATTAACGAAGTCTCTGAGCTGGATGAAGAACTCTCCGCTTGGCTGAGAGATGCCTACAAGAACGGCGCAAGATAAGGCTCAACGCTTACGATAAATGTCTGTGCAAAACGTACTCCACTTCCCGTTGGCGTCCGTCTGCTCGATTTTCGATATCCAAGATTTCGATTCCGGGTGCCATGTAAAAGTGTTTCTCAGCGTCCCATCGGCATCCTTCCAAGTAAAAACGATGGAGTCTCCTTTGCGTTCCCCGTAACCCATCATCTCCGGAATCGAGCCGGCGAAAACATCGAGCCAATGGATGCCATATCGTTTGGCGGCAGCTTCGTACGTGATGTACACATGCGCCTCGTATTGCGCCGGTTTGGATAAGTCCTTCATCATAATCCTGAGGTAGTGGTGGTCGAGCACCCACTCTGCGGTCGCCTCATTTTCCGCTTTCCGCTTCGGGAATTCCCGGGTTATGTGCCATTTGCCCACTAGTTTTTCCAGCAGGTCGTCTTGGACCTGGGGCCGTTCGAAAGCCCCCATCGCCGCTACCACCCAGGAGAGTCCAGCCGCGGCCGTCAACAACGTCATTCCTGTAACCATCTTGAGGCAATTTTAGCCCAATCGCCAGGTTGAGATTGCCCAGTTTCCCAGGGGATAAGCGGCACGCCCATTCTGTGGACCGAATTCGACGAACCTTTCTCGCCGGTCGTTCGGTCTAAACTGCGTCGGAGGCGTAGAGATGTTCTTTTTTGGCGTCGCAATCGGCTTGGCAGCTCGAATGGCAGCTCAATGGCAGCCGTTCCCGATTCAATTTGCAGCGAGCGTGACAGGAGAAACCGTCACCGTATGCATCGACGGGAGCAAGGTCGAGACCACTTTTGCTGGAAAACTGGGGTTTAGGGACCAGGGCAACGTTCGTAACCTGTCGGTTTGCGCGAACGTCCGAGGCCCAATCGCGGTTGGTCAGAGCTTCTGGGTCAAACCGTTGCAGACCCACAGGCTCGGCGGCAATTACTCCCTCGCCGGGAACATCGTGGCGAAGTACTTTGCGAAGGCGCAGACTCCCGCCCAATGCGCCGGACTTCAGATCGCGGTTTGGGAGGCGATCGAGGATGGAGGGCCCTATCCGAATTTTGGAGAGGGACGATTCATGGTGAATGCGAGCCCCGCGGCGATGGCCTGGGCAGGTCAGTACTACCAGGCAGTGGGAGAGGAAGGTAACGCCATCCTGCTGATGACCGGAAATGGCAATGGCCAATCGCAAATGATGGGAGTACCGATCAAAGATTACATCGAAGACCCAAAATAACTTTCAAGTCGGTGAAGGCGAAAAAGGCGCGGCTGAGCCAGCCGCGCCTTTTTTCGTAGATTCTTAAGGAGGCAAACTCAAGTGGCAAGTGTGCTTATGGCCTATGGGACGACGGAGGGTCAAACCCGTAAGATTTGTGAAACTGCGAAGGGGTGGATAGAGACCAGCGGCCACTCGGTTTGCTTGGTCGATAGCGCTGCCGTTCCTGCCGAACTGGACTTCAATTCTTTTGACGTCTTCATACTCGCTGGTTCAATACATCAAGGTCAGCACCAGAAATCTCTGGTAGAGTTCGTCAGGCGCCACCGGACAGAATTGGAGAAGAAGCCGTCTGCGCTGCTGTCCGTGAGCCTTTCCGCGACGGTTAAGGACGAGGAGCACCTGGCCGAGGCAACGCAATGCATCGGCAAATTCATCCAAGAGACCGGATGGATGCCTACCACGACAAAGCCAGTGGCTGGGGCGCTGAAATACCTTGAGTACGACTGGCTGAAGCGCATGGTGCTCAAGATGATCGCAAGGCAAGAAGGGGGTTCGTCGGACACTAGCCGCGATCACGAATACACGGATTGGGATGACCTGCACCGATTCCTCGATAGCTTCTTGCAGAAGCATTTGTGCTGATCGGAATGTCCCGATCTTGACGCCCAGCGCGCATTGTTGTAGCCTTAGATCACTATGGGTTCGTCAGCGAGGCAGGGCCTGCTTTGGGGAGCCAAAGCAGACGATTGGGCCAACTTGGCCGAGCCGACGACCGCTCCGCTTTGGGAAGCGCTTCTCGACGGATGCGGTGTCGGGCCCGGCACAGCCCTTCTTGACCTTGGCTGTGGAGGAGGAGGCCTCTGCATGCGAGCTGCAGCGCGTGGCGCCACCGTATCAGGTCTAGACGCGTCGGAGGCGCTTATCCGAATCGCACAACATCGCGCTCCCCTGGGCAATTTCCGGCGAGGCGACCTTGAGGACGTTCCTTATTCTGAAGCTGAATTCGACGCAGTCACGGCCGCCAATTCGATTCAATTCGCGGATGATCGCGCACAAGCGATTCGAGAGGCCAAGCGCGTGCTAAAGCCGAACGGCCGCTTTGGGATCGGCATGTGGTGTGAACCGGATCGCTGCGAGATGGCGGCCGTTTTCAAATCTCAGGTGACGCTCGCACCCCCTCCGCCTACTGACAATGCGCCGGCGACTTCCCTCAGCGACCGCGCCAACCTCATCGAGTTGGTAGAGGCCGGCGGCTTCTCCATCCTCAAGGAGGGTGAGGTCGAGTGCGTCTTCCATTTCTCCTCAGAAGCGGTAGCGATTCAAGCTCTCTCCTCGGCGGGAATGTCGGTCGCGGTTCAGCATGCTGTGGGAGAGGAAAGACTAATCGCGGCACTCAAGGAAGGCATCCACCCATTCATCCGAGAGGACGGATCGGTCCAAATGAACAATTGGTTTAGATATCTGGTCGCCAGTTAGGGGTATTTTCTTCGGGTTGTGAGAACTCGGAGTAGGTTGATTGCCGGCAAGGCCGGATGGATTATGGGCTGCGGCTGCGGTTTAGTTGTCATTGGCGTCGTCGTGTTCTTCGCCGTACGGGCAATCTCGAACCGCGTAGCCGGCGTAATGCCGGATCTTTCCAAGGATCTAGGTACGTTGCGCGATCTCAAGGAAATGAAGGATTCGGGACAGTTGGGGCCACACAAGCAGGAAACCTACGCTCTGAAATCCGACGCTCGGCACTTCGATCCGTTTGCCGCCATCGACGACATCAAGGCACATGTGGGAACGGGCGCGCGACTCTATTCCGTCGAGGCTGATTACGTTGCTTCGGACGGGACCATGAACCTCTATGCAACCTACGATCCGCAGCCGGAAGTCAAATACAAGTTCTATCTTCAGCAAGACCACGGCCCCAAAGACCTGCCCCCCATCGGCGCGGGGCGCGGGCCCAACGACGTTTGCTTGCAGAGCGTGGAAGTGTCTTGTTATGAGCCAGGCAAAGAGATGCATGTCGTGTTGCCGGACGGCCGGCACAACAGCTCTTACTTCTACAAGAACGAAGGCATGGACTTTTCTCGGAGCTCGACATATATGGGCAAGCTCGACCCAGACCTCGGTGCGCCGAAAATCTCGCCAGCCCAAATGTGGAAGGCGGCGGTCGGGCGCGGCGCTCCCAAAAATGCGGTTGCGAAGATCACTTTCAATATGAACGGCTACCACTTTTCAATCGAGGGGACAGACTTCGACCTCTATTGGGATAGCGCTGGAAAACTCAAACAATAAACTTACTGTCGCTGTCGCATGACCCGTTCGATGTCGTCGATCTTTCGCGGTGCGGCAGCACTCATATTCTCAGGGCCCTTATCCGTTACCAAGATATCGTCCTCTATACGCACTCCAATATTCCACCACTTCTGGTCGCACGGGCTGCCCGCCTTGATGTAGATGCCAGGTTCAACCGTCATGGACACTCCTGGCACGAGGGTTCCCGGCATTGAATCATGCACATCTAGTCCGATCCCGTGGCCGAAGCCATGCATGTAGTAGGTTCGCAAATCCTTCGGGTCTTTGATGATTCCCAGGCGAATCATCCCTTCCGCCAACTTGTCGTTAATGGCCTTACCGATCTGGGCGACCGTCGAGCCTGGCCTGCACATCGAGATCCCTAGTTCTTGCGCGTCGAAGACAACTTGATAAATCGCCCGTTGTTCCGGCGTGAATTTTCCATTGACCGGAAACGTGCGAGTCACATCCGCACTGTAACCGTGATATTCGCCAGCCGAATCCATGCAGTAGATGTCGCCGTTCTGCATCAATCGCCGGTTCGCCATGTAGTGCAAAATCGTGCTGTTTGGACCGCTCCCACAAATAGGCGGATAGCCGCAATATTCGCAG
>JAYROD010000152.1:0-6378 GCA_041911835.1 Fimbriimonadaceae bacterium
GAAGGGCGCAGGCCGTCACGAGCCGGCCAGATCCTTTTAACGAGATGAGACAGAGTCTGCAGGAGCCAGTAGGCTGCAGCCGAGGATCGTGGCAGGCGGTTGGTACGTCCAATTGAGCTGCACGCAAGGCATCAAGGGCCGTGGCGCCTTCGGGCACGTGCACTTCTTTGCCATCGATCCTGACTCTCACTGCATTCATCGCCCACTCCTGCTACTGCAAATGGCGGGATTTAGTTCAGGCCATGGATGACGCCCTCGTCATCGACGTCGATCCTCAGCGCAGCAGGCGTCTTTCCCATTCCGGGCATCAGCATGATGTCGCCGCAGATGGCCACCATAAATTCCGCGCCCGCCGACAGCTTCAGATCGCGAACGTGGAGGTCGAACCCGTGTGGAGCGCCATAGAGGCGAGCGTCATCGCTCAGGCTCATTTGAGTCTTTGCCACACAGACTGGAAGGTCGCCATAGCCGTGAGTCTCGGCCCACTCGAGGCGCTTCTCCGCCGACTTCGAGAGTGTAATCCCCTCGCCGCCGTACACGTACTTTACGAGTTTCTCGAGCTTGACCGTCAGTCGGTCCGAACGCTCGTAAACATTTCTGAATTCCTGCTTGTTCTCCGATGCTGTCGCCACGAGTGAGGCAAGGCCCTCGCAACCTTGGCCTCCGCCCATCCAAGGATCTGCCACGATCGCTTGGACGCCGTTATCCCGAGCTGATGCGCACACATACTCCAAATCCTCGTCGGTGTCATCGGCGAACCGATTGACCGCCACGATGACCGGGGGACCGTACGCCCGTAGATGCTTGATGTGCTGTTCGAGGTTGCCCATTCCGGCGGCGAGATCACCATCTCCGTGATGTCGAAGAGCCCGAACGGTCGCAACCAACACGATGGCGCTCGGACTCACTCCCAGTTGCGGACAGACAATGTTCAGGAACTTCTCTCCTCCCAGATCCGAGCCGAATCCCCCTTCGGTCACCAGAAAGTCGGAGAGCGCAAGGCCGCATTGGGTGCCCAACACCGAGGAGCAGCCATGTGCAACGTTGCCGAACGGTCCGCCGTGGATGATTGCGGCACCGCCCTCAACAGTCTGCACAAGGTTTGGCCGAATGGCGTCTCGAAGAAGCGCAGTCATGGCTCCGGTCGCGCCAAGGTCGCCTGCGGTGATTGGCTTACCACCGGCCCCAAGCGCCACGATGATCCGAGAGAGCCTGAGCTTCAGGTCCGCAATCGAAGTTGCCAGGCACAGGGCAGCCATGATCTCACTGGCAGGAGTGATAACAAAGCCATCCGATCGCACTGGTCCGTTTCCCTGGCCGAGCCCGACGACGATTTCTCTCAACCCACGATCGATCATGTCGACCGTGCGGGGCCACCAGATGTTTCTCGGGTCCATCCCGAGTGGATTCCCCGCATGGAGAGAGGCGTCCAACATCGCGGACAGCAGGTTGTGCGCCGCAGAGATCGCCGGAAAGTCGCCGTTGAAGAAGAGGTTGATTTCTTCCATCGGCAGAACCTGGCTATAACCGCCGCCGCAAGCACCGCCTTTGACGCCAAAGACCGGACCAAGCGCAGGCTCGCGCAAAGCCGGAATGGCCTTCTTACCGATACGGTTGAGTCCCTCGGCGAGTCCAATCGATACGGTCGTCTTGCCCTCACCAGCCGGGGTCGGGGTGATTGCGGTAACAAGAATCAGTCTTCCTTTCCGGGTCGACGAGGTGAGGCGGTCGATGGCTTGGCGAGTGAGCTTCGCCTTATGCCGACCGAGGGGCTCGAAGTCGTCGTCGCTGAGGCCGGCCCATCCGGCAATTTGGTCGATGGGCGCGAGCTTCGCCTTTTGGGCAATCTCCAGATTGTTCATTTTTCCCCTCCCGAGGGGCTTTCCTTTCGCGTTGGGCTCGAACTAAACGTTGTCGAGCGCCGAAGAGAGTTTGGCAATGGTTGATTTGGCATTTCCGAACACCATGATCGTGTTGGGATTCAGGAACAGTTCGTTTTCGATCCCCGCAAAGCCTGGGCTCATGCCGCGCTTGCAGACAATGACGGTTCGCGCCTTATCCACATCGAGGATCGGCATCCCATAGATCGGGCTCGCTTTGTCGTAGCGGGCCGCCGGGTTAACGACGTCGTTCGCTCCAATCACGAGCGCAACGTCGGTCTCGGCGAACATGGGATTGATTTCGTCGAGGTCATAAAGCTGGTCATAGGAAACGTCGGCTTCTGCGAGGAGCACGTTCATGTGGCCGGGCATTCGACCGGCGACCGGATGGACGGCATATTTGACGTCAATCCCTTGCGCCATGAGCTTCTCGGCGAGTTCTTTCACGACATGCTGGGCTTGGGCGACGGCCATGCCGTAGCCCGGAACGATGACAACGCTGTTGGCGCTTGAGAAGATGATGGCCGCGTCTTCGACCGAATAGCTCCTGACCGAGCCCGTGAGCGCCGCATGCGCTTCTCCCGCTCCCTGGGGCAGCGATCCGAAGGCCCCGAAGATTACGTTGCTGAGCGGCCGGTTCATGGCCTTGCACATTTCGAGAGTCAGGATAAGGCCGCTCGCGCCAACAAGGCCGCCACCAATGAGCAGCGCGGTGTTGCCCAGCACGAAGCCGGCTAAGCCTGCAGCGCATCCGGTGAAGGAGTTGAGCAGCGAAATGACAACCGGCATGTCGGCGCCGCCAATCGGAAGCACCAGAGTGATGCCGAGCACGAGCGCCAGCGCGAGAAGTCCAAAGAACAGAGCGTCCGATTGTCCGCCTGCCAGCAGGAAGGCGATCATGACGACGACGCCCGTGAAAAGAAGCAGATTGAATATCTTCTGGCCAGGCCAGACGATCGGCCTGCCGGACAGCAGCTCCTGAAGCTTGCCGAAGGCGATCATGCTTCCCGAGAAGCTAATGCTCCCGATGACGAGACTGAGAACGGTCGTCGTGAGACGAACTGGCAGCGGCATGTTTTCATTGCCGCCGGCTGCAAAAAGGTGTGGGTATTCCACGAGCGCCACAAGAGCTACGGCCCCACCGCCGAGACCGTTGAAGAGCGCCACCATTTGTGGCATCGCCGTCATCTGGACCTTTCGAGCGGACCATGCGCCGCCGACCGATCCAATCAGGAACGCCAGGCCGAGGAGCAGCAGATTGGTCGTCTTCAGTTCGCCCTGAGCGTTCTGAAAAACGGTATGTCCTCCATCGCCGACGAAGAACGTGGCAATTAGAGCGAGCGCCATTCCGGCCGCCGCAAGCAGGTTGCCCTGTCGAGCCGTCCGAGGGCCGTTCATGAGCTTGAGGGCGAGCATGAACGTGACCGCCGTCAGGAGATACGCGATGTTGATGATGTCGCTGCTCAAGGCTTCGTCTCCTTCTTTGGCTTGCGCTTGAACATCTCGAGCATGCGATCCGTGACCACGAATCCTCCCACCACGTTGAGGACTCCGAAGAGCGCCGCGAAGAACCCTAAGCCCAGTGATAGCGGACTGTCTGCGCGGAGCAGAACAATGACGCCGCCCACGAGGATTACGCCGTGTATGGCATTCGTTGCCGACATGAGTGGGGTGTGCAGGGTCTGCGGAACCTTGGCGATGACCTCGAGCCCGACGAAAACCGCCAGGATAAAGATCGTAACGACGGCGATAAGCGTCATGCTGAACTCCCTCGTTCCAATGCGATTCGAGTGACCTCGTGGGCCACCTCTCCTTCATGGGTAACCAACGTTCCCTTCACGATCTCATCCTCCATGTCGAAATTCATTTTTCCTTCCTTGAGGATGAGGACCAAGAACGCGGCTATGTTCTTTGAATACATCTTGCTGGCATCGGTCGCCATGCTGGCCAGCAGGTCGGTTCGTCCGATGACTGTGACCCCATGGCTGACTACCGTCTCACCGGGAACCGTGGCCTCACAGTTGCCGCCATTGGGTGCGGCAAGGTCGACGATCACTGAGCCTGGCCTCATGGTTTCGAGCATCTTGTCCGTGATCAGAATCGGAGCGGGCTTGCCCGGGATGAGAGCCGTGGTGATGACTGCATCGATGTTGGGAAGCCGGGAAGCGATCAGCTCCAGTTCGCGAGCGTGGGTGTCGCCTGAGACCTCTTTGGCATATCCGCTCGCGTCTTCGGCTTCCTCCGAGAGCAGCGCCATCCCGATGAATTTGCCTCCCAGACTTTCGATTTGCTCTTTAACGGCGGGTCGGACATCGAACGCTTCTACGATCGCGCCGAGTCGTCGGCTGGTCGCGATCGCCTGGAGTCCGGCTACACCCGCTCCAATAACGAAGACTCTGGCCGGAGGTAGCGTGCCCGCCGCAGTCATCAGCATCGGAAAGAACTTCGGCAGAGTGGCGGCTGCCAACAGCGAGGCCTTATAGCCGGCGATCGTGCTCATCGAACTGAGGACGTCCATGGACTGCGCGCGAGAGATGCGCGGCATGAGGTCCAGGGCAAACGACGACAGTTTCTTCTTTCGGAGGGCTTCGACTATCTCGAGGTTGCTTCCCGGGCTAAGCATTGAAACGACGACCGCACCCGGCTTCATTTGTTCGAGTTCG
Source organism: Fimbriimonadaceae bacterium (assembly GCA_041911835.1). Taxonomy (GTDB): domain Bacteria; phylum Armatimonadota; class Fimbriimonadia; order Fimbriimonadales; family Fimbriimonadaceae; genus JAYROD01. Next base: position 4,544 of record JAYROD010000152.1, read on the forward strand.
GAGATCGCCGGCGGCTGGACTTTCGCCACCAACTCAGCCTGGCCGAACAGTTGTGCAGCATCGGCAACGATCTCTGCCCCATGGGACTTGTAGTCGTCGTCGGAATAGAGGGATGCGGAGCCGGCCCCGGCTTGGACGATCACCTCAACCCCCAGTGCGGCGATTTCCTTGACTCCTTCCGGAGTTAAGGCTACGCGTCCTTCGCCGGTGGCTGATTCTCTGGGTATGCCGACTTTCATTCTGGGACGCCTCCGCGGAAATTCGGGAGGCGTCCATAGTCAAGACAATTGAGGAGTGGAGGGGATGAACCAAATGGCTTCATGGCTTGAGGGCTCGTCAGTCGCATGATCAATTTCTACTTACTATGGAAGGGACGGATGCGGCGCCTCAGAAGGACATTCCGTCCGACGAATCCGTTCCTTGCTCCAAGACTAGTGCGATTGGAGCCCCCCATCAAGTCGGAGTTTCTTCGGACAATCAATCGACGATAGCGCAATGAAAAAAGGGTCGCGGCATTAATGCCGCGACCCTCTACTTCGCTTTGCCGCCATTTAGGGCAGTGCCGCATAGCTCAGTTTTGCGTAGCCCACATTGAGCGTGAACGGGAACGCGATGGCGCCGCCGCCGCTCGTAGTGCTCACCGCCCGATACAGCGTCTTGACGACACCGCCGGGACCGATGTAGCGCGAGAAGTTCGAAGCGACCGACTTCGTCTGCATCGTCATGTTGCCCGATATCGGGAATTGCCCGAGATTGTCGTAAGCACCAGTCGTATAGTTCCAGGCGTAGACGAACGCCGTGACCGGCAATGTTGGACCCTCGGAGGTCTGATAGGTGAACCCAAGGGCGATTACCTTGTTCGGCTGGGCGCTGACACCATAGGTCAATTGGACCGAGCATGCCTGGCCAAGCGCGGGAACCGTGACCGAGCCGACGTTATATGTGTTGCCTCCGTTGAAAGGCGCCAAGATATTGGCAAGCGAACCGCTCAAGTAGGTGCCTTGAACCGTCGTGATGCCGTTAGGAGCGATGTTCTGGTTCAACAGAGCGAGCGCCCGGGTCACATTCTTGAACTGGTTGATGCGGCCATGGCCGAAGATCGTACTCGGACCGATGACGTCGCACTGGCTTTCGAGCACGTCCTGGACCTGTTGGGCGGTGAGCCCAGGGTTCGCAGCCCAGATCATCGCAATGGCGCCGTTGCAGATTGGAGTCGCCATGCTGGTACCCGACGCGGGACCATATCCGCCTCCCAAGGTAGTGCTCCAGATGTTGGTACCCGGGGCGAAGACGTGGACCCCTCGGCCATAGGCAGAGAACCCAGCCTTTTGGTCATTTTCGTCCGAAGCGCCGACCACGATGGTGTCGGGATAGAAGAACCCACTCAGGTTCCGATTATCGTTACCGGCGGCATAGCAGAAGAGCGAATTCTTGCTCTTGATGTACGTTCCGGTCGTTCCTACGGTCGCCGCATCGACGCCGCTGTAGCTTGCGCTGACGACCTTGCAGCCGTGGTCCACGGCCCAACGAGCGCCATCCATGATATCGGCGATGGAAGCGCCGCCCCCGGGCGAGTTCGAGGTCCGGCACATCATTATCTTGAAGCTCCAGCCCATGCCTGAAACGCCGATGCCGTTGTTACCGATCGCGGCCGCGTCGCCCGACGTGTGAGTGCCGTGCCCATTCAGGTCGTTAACCTGTCCTCCGTCTATTTCAGCCTTGCGGTCGACCGAGTTATAACCGGGGATGCGATTAGGGGCCAAATCCGGATGTGTCACGTCGATGCCCGTATCGACGATTCCAACCTTAATCGTTGGGCTACCCGTCACCAAATC
>JAYROD010000153.1:0-2683 GCA_041911835.1 Fimbriimonadaceae bacterium
AGATGCCCAACCCGATCGCCGACGAATTCAAGCGGGTTTATGAAGAACAGAACTACGGCATCCCGATGGAAGAGTCGTTGAAGCTGCGGTGCGACCGCGTCCCCCACCTCGACCTCCGCGTCTTCGCGCTTTGCAAAAGCGGCCGAATGAACGAGGAAATCGATCTCTCCGTAGGTTCTGGCGACTTCGTCCCGCAGGGCGACAAGCTGCTCGTCTACGGTGAAGTCGACCATGTGTGACCGAAATCGGGCATCCCCCTCGATGAGCTTCGACACACCCTCCATGAACCGTTCGTTCTGTGCACCGACGCCGACAATCGCTCCGTGGTCGGCAGCCGCCTCTGCGATCGCCCATGCGATGCTGTTCTTGTTGACGGCATTGAGCACCAGACCCTTCTTTCCCTCCAGAAGCATGAGGCGATTATGGCAGGCCGCTCAATAATAAGGGCGATCGGGGGCAAGTCCCCGATCGCCGAAGGGTTTCCGATGGAGGCGTTGCTATCTATCGCTTCTTGCGGCGGAGCCAGGCGGAGCCGGCGATCCCAAGCGCTCCGAATCCGAAAATGGCCATCGAGGCGGGCTCCGGAACGGGGGTCCCGACAATGTAGCCCGTGTTGCCACCGCCAGTGCCAATCGGCCATGTTTCGGAGATCCGAACGTGGTAGCCCACCGTAGTAGGCACCGGGCTCAATGTGCTGTAGGTAAATGTTTGGGTCTGGCTAGGTGTCTGGCCGCTGTTTGGGTTCGTTTTCCAGCCGGCGATAAAGCCGCTTGAGTTGTTCGAATCGAAGCTCCATCCATTCTGGTTCGTTCCGGTGGCGCTTCCCGAGCCCGGGTCGACAAGCCAAACGCCGAAAACTTCCGTGATATGGTATGTGACGCTGTTATATATAAACGTCGGGTTGGGACCGGTGATCAAGTTGTAGCTCAGTCCACCAATGGAATTGAACGACACATCGTTGATCGACGTGACGGTGCTAAAAGAGCTAAAACTTTGTGCGTTGGCCGCTCCAACGGCTGCCAAAAGTCCACCAATAATTACTTTTCTGATACCTTTCATTTTTAACGCCTCCCTTTGGAAGAATCGACCCAGAGGGCCTTGGGAATACAGACAACTTATTTCGGTTCAAAGTTCATGCCACTGGGCCATAGGGCCTCCCAGCAATTGCGCCGGACCCCACAAGAATCGGATGCACCCAGACTCCGGAAGCCGCATCCCAAAGAACCGAGACAGCGACCACTTATTGTGACAGACCACGCCCAGTTCGGGTGCCAGCAGATGTGCGAGGATCAACGAATTCGGCTTCTCACAATTACTTGAAAAACTCGAAGAGATCGATATCGTCGTGTATCGAATAAAAGTTCCATCCCAGCGAGAGAGTGGCAATTTTACACGACAAATCTATGTGCCATTATCCGATTGGTTACCAGCAAAATTACCTGCAAAAGTATTCAGAAATTGTTCAGAATCCGAGCGGCAAAGACGGCCCGCAAGAGCTTGAGGGGGCGGCCCCCGGCGCCAATTCTGGGGGCATCGGAGGTGAGTTCAGAGAACTCGGGGCCCGACAATTCCGTTGGTATAATCGAATTTGACGCGGAGAGATGGCTGAGTGGACGAAAGCGCCCGCCTGCTAAGTGGGTAAGGGGTTATACCTCTTCTCGGGTTCGAATCCCGATCTCTCCGCCAGATTGCAAACGGTAAGCATGAAGCGTCTGGCAACGATCGCGGTGGTTCTTGGATTGCTCGTCTCATTCGGGGCGGCACAGTCCTCCGACGACTACAAGAAGCTCCGGAAGCAGTTCGGGATCACACAAAGCAGCGGGGTCGAGGCCCTCGAGACGTTGGTCGGCACCCGGGTGATGGAGATCAAGGGCGTCGTCAAGGGCACTGTCCGCATTGGGGATACCTGGACGGTAATGCTAAAGACCTACGACGGCAGCGACGTTCATGTGGACGCCGGAGCGCTTCCCGATTGGCTTACCGGCAACGAAGTCCCCGCCCGGCTACTCATTCAGGCAGAGCGCACCGAGGAACTCGGCCAACTGACCGCGACCCTCCTCGCGGCGACTTCGAACGTAGACGACCCTGAATACGCCGCCGTTGCCAAGCCCGCCTCGAAGCCTGCTCGAACCACTAAGTCCACGCCTTCCCGCGGCATGCCACCGCCACTGAGGGGCAATATCGGCAAGGGCGCGCCGCCAAGCGCGTCCGCGAAAAACTGGCAGCTTCCGGCGAGTGACGCGCTTCCCTACTATGCTGCCTTCATCAAGAAGCGGAACAAAAAGCTCCCGGATTCGGAAGCTTGGCGGATCGCGCAAGGGGTTATCGGGTTCAGCATCCAATACGGCGTCGATGCTCGGCTCATCATGGCGATGGTGCTTTGCGAGAGCAACTTCAACCCGAAAGATACAAGCCGGTCCGGCGCCATGGGACTAGGGCAGCTCATGCCGGGCACTGCCAGAGGGCTCGGCGTTACGAATGCCTACGACAGCATCGACAATCTCTATGGCACCGTGCGAATGGTGCGGGGCCACCTCGAGCGCTACCAGGCGAAGACTGGCGATTCCTATCAGGCTCTGGTGCTCATGCTGGCCTCCTACAACGCAGGCAGCGGAGCGGTACGCCGAGCGGGCGGAGTACCGCCGATCACCGAGACCCAAAACTACGTTCGCAAAGTGATCGC
>JAYROD010000154.1:0-7704 GCA_041911835.1 Fimbriimonadaceae bacterium
AAGGGCCTCGAAGAAGCGCTCAAATGGTGGTCACAGCACAAGAAAGCGGCTTAGTTCACCGCAGCAGAGTGCTGATCGGGCCCGCCGCATAGCCGGCGGGCTCTTTTATTTGGAATGCAGTGGTTGGGATGTTCGCGCTCAGTTTCACATGGGTGAACACGCGGTCGGAGGTTGAGACCGTTTTGCCGCGCAGATTCACGACGTCGGCGGTTATGCGGTAAACCAGCCCGTCGGCAACTCCGATGAGCAGCGCGATGCGAGCGCCTTTGCCAGTTGCGCGCATGATGAGGCAATCCACGTTGTTCGTCTTTAGGCGTCCGGCCTTGGCGATTCTGAGGTCTTCATCAAGCACGGCGCGAATTGGGTTTCGGTTATAGAGGAGCTGCCATAGCGACGGGTCGATCCGCGATCCGAGCCGCTCGAGCGCGAAACCTATCCGACTCTTTTTGGCAGGTCCCGAATAGAATTTCCGCGTCGTGTGATTGGCGATGAAGAGCGTGGCGCGATCGAAGGTCCAGGTGAGGCGCGGGCCCTCCTCTCGGCACATGCCGTTTACAAACCAGATGCCGTGCCGCCCTTCGCTGCTCGAGACGTCGAACCGAAAAGACTTGGCTTGATCATAGAGCTTAAAGGTTCGTTCCATGATCCGCTTGGCTTCGGCGTTCGCATATTTCGGCGGCCGAATCGGCGAGAGCAGGGTGATCTTCGGACGGGTCGTCTGCCATCCGAGCAGCAACGCGATGGGTGTCATGTCTTAGTCCTTGCCGAGTCCTGCGGGCGCCCGGTTCTTGCCCAGGAATCCCGCTAGAGCGATGATGGTGACGAGGTAGGGCACCGCATTCCAAAGCTGCGAAGGTATGTCCGCCCCGAACATGTGTGTTCCTTGGAGTTGGAGCTGCAAGGCTGAGAATCCTCCAAAGACGAGGCATGCGAGCGCTGCCGCCACCGGACGCCATCCACCGATGATGAGCGCAGCCAATGCGATGAAGCCACGGCCCGCAGTCATGCCGTCAGAGAAGCGGCCCGCATCGGTGACTATCATTGCTCCGGCGATGCCGCAGAATACTCCGGTCCAGACGAGAGCCGAAAACCGGACGCTCAGCGGCTCGATTCCCATTTGCCTTGATTTGTCGGGGTCGTTTCCGACCGCCATGAGCCGCAGGCCGCCTCGCGTCCACCTGATATACAGGGCGACGAAAACCGGGAACGCAAACGCTACCATGGTGTAGACCATCATCGGCAAACCTGGGATCTCTCCAGTGCGACCCACATCGCTGAAACGTTTGTCCAGGAAGTTCGTGCCGCCGAATGCCAGGGCGTTGATCGCCATGCCGCTGACGATGTGGTCGATCTTGTATGTCTGCGTCAGCACGCCGTGAAGGAGGCTGAGCAGGATTGCCGCACCGATTCCGGCAGCGAGGCCGATCCAAGCGCTGCCGCTGGCGACGCCGACCAAGGACGTCACGCATGCGGCAGTCAACATGAAGCCTTCGAGCGCGATGTTCATTACGCCGGACCGCTCGCTAGTGAGGCCGCCCATCGCCGCCAGCATAAGGGGGGCGGAGAGGGCCACAGTTCCCAATCCCAATTGGACGAAATCGAAGCTAGCCACTCGCCTTCGTCCTCCGATATCGAACGGCGCCGAAACAGATGATCAGGAGCCCGAGCAGAACGCTGCTGATCCCTTTGGGAACACCCAGAAGCTGCACAACCGTCGTGCCTTTGGCGAGCGCTCCGAAGAGGAAGGAGCTCGCCAGCATGCCCCATGGAGACGAGCCCGCGAGCAGCGCTACACCAAGCGCGTCGAATCCATAGCCAGGCGAGAAATTCGCGTAAAACCGGCCTTCGTAAGCCAACACCTGGCAGGCTCCGGCGAGGCCACCGATGGACCCCGAAACGAGCATCGCGCGGACGATGACTTTGCGCACGTCCACCCCGGCTACTTTGGCGGCGGTGGCGTTGGCACCGACCGCGCTCAGCTCATATCCGGCAACCGTTCGCTTCAACCAGAACGCGAACGCCACCAAAAGGATGACGCCCAATATGAGCGCCAAGTTGAGCTGCAGCGGGGGCGAGGAGACGAGCGACGGCAAACGGGTGTCGAGTGGGAGGTTGGCGGTCGTCGGGCTTTCCTGCCCGGGGTCCTTGAGTGGTCCTGCCACCAGCCCTGCGGTCAATGCGAGCGCGACGTTGTTGAGCATGATGGTGGTGATGACCTCATGCCCGCCGCGGTAAGCCTTGATCCAGCCCGCCGGCCATGCCCAAAGCGCTCCGGCGGCGCAGCCGGCGAGAATCGCAAGCACCACTCCCAAGACCCCTCCGACATGGAGCCCGACGAAGGCGGACGCGATGGCTCCAAGGAGGAATTGGCCTTCAATTCCGATGTTAAATAGCCCTGCTCGAAGGGCCAGATAGACGCCGATTCCAGCGATGAGCAGCGGCGTCATTTCGCGGAGGGTTCCGTTGATCGCTCCCTTGGAACCCAGGCTGCCCCGGACCAATTCCTTTCCGACCTCGAGGGGCGCGGTTTGTGCGGCGATCAGAGCGATAACAACCAGCGCGAAAGATGCCAGAACGAGCAAGATAATCTTCCAATTCAAGCCGCACCCACCATGAGGCGACCGATCGCCGCGCGATCTTTCTCTTGGCCTTGGGCCGGCTCGAAAATCCTGCCGAGATTCATAGCGACGACCCGATCGCATTCTTCGAGAAGCTCGTCGAGATCAAAGCTGACGACCAACGCCGCTGCCCCGTTCCGGCACTCCTCGCGAATGGCGACATAGACCTGCTGTGTGCCGTCGATATCGAGGCCGCGCGTAGGCTGGAAGGCAAGAATGATTTTTGGCGAAAGCTGCAGCGAGCGAGCTGCGACGAACCGCTGCTGGTTGCCGCCGGAAAGACTCCGCATCGGCTGACCCAGCCCTCCATGCTTGGTCTTGAATTTGTCGGCCACGCATTGAGCCAATTCGTGGCGGGCGCCAGCATCCACCCACGCGCCCTTCGCTAGCGGCTCCAGCCTTTGGAGCCCGAGCGCGGCATTCTCCTCGAGCGTCCAGTCTTCGACGACCCCTTCTGCGTGGCGGTCTTCCGGGATCAGCCGGAGACCGATGGCGATTCGCTCTGAGGCCGACTTCGACATCAGGTTTCCACCCAGAATGCGGATATCGCCGTTCTGCGGATTTGCGAGTCCGACGAGGGTCTGGAAAAGTTCGCGCTGGCCGCTCCCGTCGACTCCGGCGATGCCCACCATTTCGCCCGATCGAAGCGTGAGATCGATGCCTTTGAGGGCCTCCTCCCCGCGAGCCCCGCGAACGCTGAGCCCGCGGATTTCGAGCAGAGATTGTCCTGCAGCGGCCGTACCCTTCTCCGACTGTTGGATGCTGTGTCCGACGATCATCTCGGCGAGTTGGGTAGCGCTGGCTTCGCTCGTGCGCAAATCGCCGATCTTCTTACCCCCACGGAGCACCGTCGTTTGATCACAATGCTCGATGACTTCGGGCAATCGGTGGGTCACCAAAATAACGGTAGCCCCTTGGCCCGTGAGCTGTTTGAGGCTGACGAACAGCGCATCCGAATCCGACGGGGAAAGCATCGCTGTAGGCTCGTCGAGAATCATGATTTCCGCTTCTCGCCAGAGGAGCTTCAGAATCTCGAGTTTCTGCGCGCCAGCAGGACTCAGGTGGCGCGCCTCGGAATCCCAATCGAACGAGAACCCCATCTTCGAAGCAAGCGCTTCGGCCCTGCGCTTAGCTGCGGGCCGCTGAAGGATGGGGCCGCCTTCCGCGCCGAGCACGAGGTTCTCCAGGCAACTCAACTCGGGAATGATGCTGTAGTGCTGGCTGACCATTCCGATCTGCAATTTGATCGCATCAGCCGCGCTATGGAATTGCGCGGGTGATCCATTGACTTCGATGGCTCCGGAATCGGGTCGAAGCGCGCCATAGAGCACCTTCATGAGAGTGGTTTTGCCGGCGCCATTCTCACCCACCAGCGCATGAATCGATCCTTTCTCGACGCTGAGATCGACGGAGTCGAGTGCGACGACATTGCCAAATCGCTTCGAGATCCCCTGCATCGAGACGATCGGCGTCATGCGTCGAATCCCATACACAGAAGCTGTTCGTAAAGCGCAGCAGTCGTCCAATCCCCATGGCCCTCGTCGTCGAGGAACTTCAGGAGGTGGTCGACGAGAACTGTCCCCGGAATCGCTGCATCGAGCGCGATAGCGGTCTCTTTGCAGTAACCGAGATCCTTGCGCTGATTGGCGATTGAAAAACCGGGGGTCCAGTCCCGTTCGAGAATCTTCGGCCCATAGTTGTCAAACGCCCAACTGCCTCCGGCGCCGCCTCCGACGAGCTCTTTGATTTGAGCCAAGTCGAGGCCCGCTTTTTTTGCGAAGCTGAGCGATTCACAAAGCGCGAGCAGCGACCCTGCCACTGCTATCTGGTTGGCCATCTTGGCGGTGTGGCCCGCGCCCGAGGAGCCCACGCGCTCGACTCTCTTGGCATACGCCATCATGACGGGCTTAAGCATTTCGATGGTTTCCTCGTCGCCGCCACAGAAGATCGTGAGCTGGCCCTTTTGCGCTCCGACGGAACCGCCGGTCACGGGCGCATCGATGAATTCGATTCCCCGAGACGCAGCCCGCATGCGCATGTCCATGGCCGTCTGGGGGGAGATCGTGGAGTGGTCGACGATCGACGATCCGCGCTTGAGCGTGGAGAAGAGTCCGGTGACGCATTCCACAACGTCCTCGGACTTGCCGACGCAAAGAAAGACGACATCGCACTGAGCGCCAAGCGCCTCCAATGTTTCGGCAACATGGGCTCCGCGCTTCGCTAGGTCGTCGGTCTTGCCTGGGGTCCGATTCCAAATCCAGAGGTCCGCTCCCGACTCGAGTAAATGCCCTGCCATTGGCGCACCCATCACACCCATTCCGACGAAGCCGATCGTCATTTCCTGATCCCCATTTCTTTCGCGCGCGTGAGCCGCTGTCTCATTCTGTCCGGTCCGAGCACGCTCATCAACTCGAAGAGTCCAGGACCTGCTGTCTTACCGGTTAGCGCTACGCGAATCGGGTGTACTGCCGGTCCCAACTTTTCCAGCCCCAAGTCGTTGGCGAGCTTGCGGACGATCGCCTCGCAGTCTTCCACCCCAATGACGTCCCGTGCGCTGATCGCATCCAGCAAACCCTCGAAGAGCCGGGGCACATGAGGCTGTCCAAACCACTTGTCGACCGCCGCCGGATCGAGGGGCGGCTCTGCTTCGAAGAAGAAGCTCGCTGCCGGACCGAATTCGGCCAATGTCAGGACGCGCTCCTGCTCGAGACGCAAGGCCTCGACGGCATAGGAAGGAGTTCCAGCTGTCGCTTTGGACAGCGCCGCCAGCGAGTCCGGAGGAACGACAGCTGCGTGCTCGGCTTTCGACCAGTAAGCCAGCGTATCGGGATCGTCGAGGAATCTCGTGACTCGGTCCATCATGCCGTCCGGAGAGAGCTGTCGGATGTAATGCCCGTTCATCCATCGCAGCTTCTCGATGTCGAAGACCCCTGGCGAGGGCTGCAAGCCCTTCAATTCGAAGGATTCGACGAGTTCTTGGGGCGACAGCAGTTCGCGGTCTCCGCCCGGGGACCAACCGATCAGGGCGATGAAATTCGTCATCGCTTCGGGAAGATATCCGGCGTGCCGGAAGTCCAGCAACGCGGTGTCGCCGTGACGCTTGCTCAGCTTCGATCCGTCCTTGCCCTTGATGATCGGGACATGGACGAAGAGTGGAGGCGTCCAACCGAAGGCCTCGAACAGCCAGACGTGTTTGGGCACGCTGCTGATCCATTCGTCGCCCCTTATGATATGGGTGATCTCCATCAGATGATCGTCGACCATCGCGGCGAAATGGTAGGTCGGCATGCCGTCGGCCTTGATGAGGACGGGATCGTCGACGGTATTGGAGTCGAATTCGATGCGGCCGCGAATGGCATCCTGGCAAACCAAGGTTCGATTCCGTGGAATCTTGAGCCGGACGACGCCAGGCAATCCAGACTTCCTCGCCTCTTCTACCTTGGAACTGGGAGCATCGCGCCAGACTCCCCCAAAATAGCCAACTGGCTGCTTGTTGATCGTTTGGAATTCGCGCATCTCGGTGAGTTCTTCCGAGGTGTCGAATGCCCAGTATGCGGCGCCCGAATCCAACAGGACGTTAATCCATTTTTCGTAGATGCCCTGGGCCATACGCTCGCTCTGTCGATAGGGGGCAAACGGGCCGTTGATGTCCGGGCCTTCCTGCCATTCGATCCCCATCCAGCGAAGACTCTCTTCGATCTCTTCCTCGCAGCCGGGAACATATCGCGTGCGGTCCGTGTCTTCGATCCGAAGGATATTCACGCCATCGTTGTGACGCGCGAACAGGAAGTCGAATAAGGCTGTGCGAATATTGCCGACATGGGGGCTCCCCGTGGGGCTCGGCGCATAGCGAACGCGGACGGACATGTGGCTTCTCAGGTTACCAGGAGTCGTTTGGGACTTTTAGCTCCATTCTTCGCCTGGGGAAACCGATCAGGATACAATGGATGACACGCTCGTTGCGAAAAATGAGCGGCACACCTGCTGAACCTATGGAAACCAACGGCGGCAATTACGCGGAGTGGTACTACGTTGGCCATTATGGACAGCTTGGCCCGCTGACTTCGGATCAGATGGCGGAGCTGATCCAAGACGGAGTCATCGAGCGAGACACCTATATATGGAAGCCCGGCATGGCCAGTTGGGCGCTTGCCGAATCCAATCCCGAGCTGAGCAAGGTTTTTTCCGTCAGTCAAGTTTCCTTGGCGCCTCCACCACCACCCCTTTTGCCGCCCTCGCGGCAGACCCCGAGCCTCACCCCGACCACCCCTTACGGCGCCTGGCCCTTGGCCGATGCTTCCTATCCGAGAAGCGACCGAAATCGAATCCTGGCGGGGATTCTCCAGCTCCTGGTGCCAGGAGTCGGGCGGATGTACTTGGGCTACGCTGCTCAAGGAGTGCTCCAGCTGTTCTTGACGCCGTTTGGGTGTGGCATCGGATGGGTCTGGTCCTTCATCGATGGCTTGATCATTCTGACTGGCGGAGTCAAAATGGACGGGTACGGTAGGCGGCTGGCAGAATAGCCTCATTTGCTGTTCCATCCGGGCCGTTGGGCCGTCTAATAAGCAGACAATTCGATGATCAAAGCCTTCCTCGCCTTGAGCCTCATGACTTTGCTGGGCTGCACTGCAATCGCCCAGGAATATCGCCCGAAGCCGGGCGAGACGGATATGCGCATTGTCATCGAGGGTAAGGGCGTCGTTTGGATTCAGCTCCATACCAAGGAAGCCCCGAGGACGACCTCACGTATCATCGAGCTCGTCAATCAGCGCTTCTACGATGGCCAGAAGTTCTACCGCGTGATCAAGTCCCCGAAGCCGTTCCTGATTCAAACCGGAGATCCGGCTTCGAAGGAGCGGGACGCAGGCGATAAGTCGCTGGGAACCGGCGGGACCGGCGTCTTCATTCCATTCGAAGACAGCGGTCATGGGAACGTCAAAGGCGCGGTCGGACTTTCCAGCCTTCCGACAGATCGAGACAAGGGCGACTGCCAGTTCTATGTCCTGCTCGACGATCAGCCATTCCTCAACGGCAACTACACGGTCTTTGGCCAGGTGGTGAGTGGGATGAACGTCGTTCAAAACGT
>JAYROD010000155.1:0-8393 GCA_041911835.1 Fimbriimonadaceae bacterium
CCGCCGCGCGCGATTTGCTGAAGACCAGTAACCCCTAGTTTTCCTAGCTTTCCGAAATCGTAACTGAGCCCAATTCCCTGCACGATGCCGGGCGTCGTATTGAATCCAAGCGCTTCGAAAGTGACGACGATGCTGCTACTGGGCGCGACGATCTTATTGATGAACGTCAACGAGCCCAATTCGTAATTCATCACATAGTCCCGGACGGGCTGCATATCTTGGCCATCAACCTGAACCTGTTCGGAGCCACGCACAACCTGGTTCGTCTGGAGGTAGTACGGCCCCGAGGAATTGTTGCCCTGGATGGTAATCGTGCGTGCGCTTCCTTTCGCCTGGGTCCGCAGCACTTTGCCCGTAAACCGGCCCTTCGTATAGCCCACCGAAATGCCTCTCAGGGACTTTGTGAAATACGCGAATCGGTTGTAGTTAAGCGTACCGAGGATGTCCCCCGCGTCGACTGACCACCCCCCTCTGGCATAGTCGAGGCTGAACTTCTGTCCTTGGGGATCGTCGAAACGACTGTCTAAGATTTGGGCCTGAAAATTGACCAAACCGGCAACGTTCTGCCCCTGGACCCGGAGCTGCCCGAAATCTGTAAAGGTCTTGTAGCCAAGACCGTAATAGGTGAGGTTATTGAACGCCTCCTTATCCCCGCTCACCGAATAGGCGTGCAGTCCGAGGATCCGATAGCCGTTGAGCTTGACCCGCTTAAGCACTTCCTTATCGAGCCACTGGAACCAATCGGGTGGCCCTGCAATCGCCGCCGAGCCCCAGGCGAGGGCAGCCAGAATCAGGAGACAGCGGATTGGGATCAGAGTCGATCGGCCCATCTAGGCCCGGACACATTCCATCAGGATCGAGATGTTGTCCTGCGCCAACGTCCGACACTCCTCGACCTTTCGCAGAACGGTTTTCTGATACCGTTCGCGATCCTTATAAAAGAGCATGAAGCTCTCGAAAAGGCGCGTCGGCGTCAGTCCCTGAATATTGAGGGCGGCCGGCAGGTCCATCTGCTGGGCAAAAGCGGTTACTTTTGGATCGTAGCTGATCATGAACGCGGGAATATCGACGGTTGCGCCCAAGATGCCGCCATGCAGCCGAACCGAGATCAACGATTCCATGCGCATCAGCCGTTGCTGGAGCTGCATCGGGGTCGTGATCTTGCGGATTCCCGGCACTTTGCCGCCCTGAGTTTTCTCGATCTCATTGATAAGCGGTCCATCCTCCTTCCTATCGAGTTCGATGAGCACGGGCATGAGGTTGTTCTTGAACAGCATGCGACACAGTTCGCCAAAGAGCCCGACGATGTCGGTGCCCTTCGTTTTGGGTACTGCTCGCGGCGCGATGCCGATGGTTCTCATGTCGCCCACACCGAAGTCTCGGACGTCTTCGAGCGCGGCGGGTTTCGGAAGGAGAAACGCCATGTCGGCGGTGACTCTTGGAGTGACCTTAACGCCAAGGGTTCGGAGTGTGCCGACCGAGGCGGCATCGCGGACCGCGATTCGGTCGCACTGATTCAGCGCGCCAACCGCCATCCGTTTACCTAGAAACGAAGTCAACGGCCCGACGCCTTGGCCCAAGAGAACGACCTTCTTGCCCTCTTTCTTGGCGCCGTTGATGAGCTTGGAATAATAGGCGACGCTTCTTACGCTCGTCACGTCCTGGAATATGCTGCCGCCAGGGAAGACGAGCGCGTCGCAGTCTTTCACGGCACTCGCAAAGTCGCCGAGGTCCATCCGCTGGATCGCCCGGACGCCATAGTTCCGAAAAGTGTCTTCGGGTGAGCCGCTCATGACGGTCACATTGCATCCTAACCCATCCAGTCCCTTGAGGAAACCGAGCAACACGGCGTCGTCCCCGATATTGCCGGCTCCGAAATAGCCGGCTACCAGGAAGTTGATGGGTCTGCCGCTCATGGTCCCTCGCCCGGATGCGGCTTCAATCTGCCCCGCAGTACTGCCCACAGAATGGCGCCGAGTATACCGCCGATCAGAAGTCCCATCGCGATGCGAGCAAGGCTGAGATCGACCGGAGTGTGCGCATGGCACATCGTATTGACGATGCTGGTTTGGCCGATCGCGCCAAGCGTCAGCATGAGCGCCGCCCATCCGTCGATTCGCTTGAGCTGCTTTGGCCTCAGTTCATAATCCGCTCCGCGGTTACGAACGATGGCCATCATGAAGAGGCCGATCAGAAACGCCGGATTTCCTATGAGGAACTCCTTCGTTCTCGGTCGCGTGTAGAGCACGGTGTCGAGAATGCTTCGGAACCTCAGCTCCAAGTCGCTGACCGCAGCGGGATTGTCGTTGCCTGTGCGAGCCAGCATGAATCCGAGCGCCCCAAGAATGAGGATTCCCAGGATGGCAGAAGCCCAATGGACTGGGCTCTTGAAGAGCTCTTTGAGGTCATACCTCTTGCATAGCAGGTACCAGCCGATGATGGCGATCGGCCCGAAGTGGGCCAACTTCACTGCGAAGAACTGATCGACGCGGATGAAGTAGGGCAGTTCGTTGAGCAGTCCGGCAACGCAGAGCCCCCCGGTCAAGCTGACCAAGGACAACATGATGTAGTCCTTGATGACGCCGATTCGCTTCTGCCCCTCGAGAATGATGTAGGCGGCAATCGGAAAGACCATCGCTGCAAACGTCGCCATGTAGAGCCGGCCAGGAGCGGTCCAGCACGCACCGGCGAGCCCAAGTACGGCGACGATGCCGATAACGCGCAAGATTCGGTTCTTGATCAGGGACGTCCCGACCCAGATGCCAACCACGGCGGCGCAGAGGCCGATGAGGAGAAAGAGGGGCTTTGGAACGGCGGTGTCGATGAATGGCCTAGGAATCCCCGCCTTTCCGCCCTCCTTCATGATGCCGCCGCGAATCGTGTCCAACACGCCATAGACCGAAGCGGTGGCCGAAGGCGTAGCCTGGGTCATCGGTCGAAGCAACAGCAGCCGAATATTGCGCTCTCGAAATGCACGGACAAACCGATCTTCGATTTCTGCGGGCGACATCCTGTCTGCCTCGGCTGCCTGGATGCTGTGAAGCCGAATGAGATTCTTCTGCGATTTTTCTGCGATCGTCGTATCCCCGCTGATCTTCACGAATTCGGGGGCGGCATAGTACATGCCCAATTCCTGAAGCGTCAGAGCCGTTTCTTCGAGGAGCTTTTTTTGTCCAAGCGCTTGATCGCCTTCGGGCAGATAGATCGTCGCGCCAAGTTCCTTCGACCGCTTGAGGGTCGAATGGATGTAATCCACGTTGGCCCCAGGAGCGTTGCCGTGTCGGGCGATGATGAGCAGTCCTGCGTCGTGAACGGCAGCCGCGTCGGTCGGGCTGATCCCCGTCATGAGCGTCGCCAGTTCGTCAGGCGGGACGTGGATCGTGAGGTTTTGACCGCTCAGTTCGTACGAGCGCGGACCGAAGCGCGCCTCGAGGCCGGTGGATACCTGCTCCAGCGCTTCAGGTGTGCCGGTGATCACCGACGGACGGACGAATTCGATTTCGCCCATATCGATCAGCTCGGGGAACGATTGTTCGGAAAGCGCGACCGCGACCAAACCATGCTTCTTGGCCTCTGCAAGTATCTCTGGAACCGGCTTATGGTCGGTGGCAGAGGCGTCGAGGATGGCCTGCATCTCGAGGCAGAGCCCTACGGCCTTATTGCGATGCTCCATCCGATAGCGATAAAAGATGGAGATCAAGGCGAATACGGCGGCGAGAAAAATCCCGGCATAAACCCAAATCGGAGTTTTGGAGGCGTTCGTCATCGCAGGCACCTCCGGCCACTAGGTGGTGTCATCGTGATCCACCTCGAATTCGCGCCCAACCAGCACCTTATTGCGTCCACCCATGACCAATACCGTTGTCATGCCGGCCAAGAATCCGCCAGCGTGGGCCCAATTTGCGACACCTGGTTGGGGCAGAAGAACCTGCCAGACGAACCAAAGACCAAGCAAAACCCATGCGGAGACGACAAATGGCAAGAAGACGAACGGGGGGATGATGATCGTGACGCGGTTCCCTGGGAAGAGTAAGAAGTAACAGCCGAGGACCCCTCCAATCGCACCGGACGCTCCAAGAACTGGGATGTTCGATGTTGGATTCACGAAGATCTGAGTTGCGAACGCCGCCAATCCCCAAAAAAGATAGTAGATCGCGAACCGCATCCCGCCAAGCCCTGCTTCGACATTGGGACCAAAAGCCAATAGGAAAATCATGTTTCCGATGAGATGGGAGAGATTCCCGTGGAGGAACATGGCTGTAAACAGCGACCCCAAGGAAGCCCAATCTCCCTGCCCAGTAAGCGCTTGGACGATGTCTTTGGGCCTCATGCTGAGGTCCGTGAAGACGACGCTGTTTCCCAAGAGGTGCCAATTGCGGTCCCAAAGATAGACCAAGACGTTGAGCCCGATCAGTGTCCACGTGACATACGGCGTCTCGCGCGCCAAGACGTT
The DNA here is from genome assembly GCA_041911835.1 of Fimbriimonadaceae bacterium. Taxonomy (GTDB): domain Bacteria; phylum Armatimonadota; class Fimbriimonadia; order Fimbriimonadales; family Fimbriimonadaceae; genus JAYROD01. The sequence goes on from JAYROD010000155.1 coordinate 4,454, forward strand.
GTCACGAATCGGAATCATGTGCAAGCCATTGTACCGGCGAGATTTACCAATGCGCGGTCCTAACGGTCAAGGAACACTCCAAGTTGGCTCTCCGCAGGCGTCGGACCGTGGTCCGTCCAATTGGCTGTCTTGGTGCCATCCCGCGCCCAGGTCGCTTGCTCGGGAAATTCGTCCTTACCGGCAAGATCCATGAATACCCCGAGGCAAAGGCATCGTTCGCGGAGGGTGCCCTTGGTAGCCTCTGCGCCCCGACCCAACGTGATGCCCGACGAGCTGTAATTGTCATTGCCTTGGGCATCGAGGAAGACCCCAATCCCGTTCGCATTTCCGGCTCCCAGGCTGAGATTCGGGGCTTTGTAAATGTCGTTTCCAGCTCCTTCCAGCATCATTCCAATGCTGAAATCATGGCCCGCGCCCATCGCCATGTTCATCGGGGCCGAGTACGTGTCCGTCCCCTGTTCATCCTCGAGGTAGCCGATGGCAAAGTGAGCGGCGGCCCCCTGAACGTACCAAAGCCCGGAGTATTTGTCGTCGCCGCTGGAATCCCACAGCATTCCCACCCCTTCCCAGTAGCCAACCCCCTGCCCGAATACCGCGCAGGAATACGAGTCGTTGCCGGCCTGATCATAGAGGATGCCGATGCCTCCGGCAAGACTGTGCCCATCAAGGTAGTCCGCTCGGCGGCCGTTTCCAGCGCCCTGAGCCATGCTGACGTTGTGGTCCTTGCTCTGAGGCGATGGGAAATCGATCTGCTCGTCATTCGCGGCATAGACGTCGTCCCCCGTCCTGTCCAGCAGCAGACCGAAGCCCTCCGGGCCGCCGTAACCCTGGACCTGTGTGAATCCTCGGTAGTAATCCGCACCCTTCACGTCCTCGAGCACGGCGATGCCAAATCGCGCATAACCCTCCCCGTTGGTGTAGCAGTCATAGACGTCGGCGCCGTCTCGGTCGAGCAAAACGGCTGATCCGAATGATGCCGAAGCTAATCCTGGGCGATGGGTGCGATATAGATCGTCGCCCTCGGAGTCGACCAGGATCGAATAGCCCATGCAGGCGCTTGCCGGCCCGAAATCTCCCTTCTGCGACTTGCGACCGTCCCACTTGGCGATAGTCGCCTTTTCGAGCGCCGGATCCGAAAGATACCGGTCATTGCCGTGCGTGTCGATGAGCACGCTTGCCCAGTTGTTCACCGAGCGATTTGACGGCGCATCAAGATAGGTGTCTGCGCCACCTGTGTCGATGATGAGAAGCGTGGGAACGTCCTTGTGAACTGTGTCCGAGCCGCCGGAAAGGTCGATCACCCCCCAGTCAGTGTCGATCGTTACGCTGTACGATCGGTTGGGCGCGACAGCTTGGCTGATAACTTGCGCCTCGGTGGCCGCCAGGGTCAGGTCATGGGAGCCTGCAAATAGGAATGCGAGATCGACTCCGCGCATAAACTCCAGGTCGCGTCCGACATCGTTAGGGCTGGCGTCGTCAGTCTCTGGCAACAGTGCGCGGGCAAACGCTCCCGGAAGATCCTGGGTACGGGCAAACGCCGCCCGACGGTAAGGCAAAACGTCCGAGGCGACCTGTAGCACTAGCGCGGCGGCCTGTTGGACCTCGAATGGGATCGCGCCGAGGCTCGGGATTTCCGAATGGATGATGCCGCGCCGCTTCATGGCTTGAAGCACCGCCAGCAGCGATCCGGGCTTGCTGGCGTTGTCTTGAGCGGCCTGAATGGGATTGCCCAAAAGAGTCCTCCGAGTGCCGGGCCCCAGCATGCGCCCGCCGTTTGCGACCGAATCGCTCGGCTTGCCGATCCCGCCGGCGAATTGGCGCCTCCACATATCCGCATAGAAAGGCAGCCGCCAAGGATTCTCATGGCTGCTCAGATAAAGCGGAGTCTCGAATTCTCCTTGGCGAAAGAATCGCAGGAATCCGGGATCGAATCGTGCTGTCTTTGTGCTCAACCCAGCCAAGCCAAGCACACTATCGAAGTCGTTGTCTAAACTGGGGGGAACCTGACCTGACAACAAACCGGCTGTGACTGCGATCGCGAGAACATTCATCATTGGCTTCCTCACTTGCGGCGCCGCTTGCTTCACTTTGGCGCAGGAGCCCGATGTGAAGCAACCGCCTCCGCCGATTGCTTTCGCCGCCGCGAAGCTCGTCGACTCAAACGAATTCACGGAAGAATACGAAGTGACGTTCGCGAGTGCCGTCGAAACCGGCGCTCCCAACAATGACACCGTCCGAGTGACGGTCATCGTGCCGGCGGATCGCCGCAACCCAATTCCCGGCGTGCTCGTGCTCCATTACTGGGGGGCCGTCGACTTGCGCGTCGAGCGATCGCTTGCCATCGAAATGGCGAAGCGTGGAATCGGCTCGGCGATCATGACGTTGCCGTATCACATTTCACGCACGCCTCCCGGCTACCGATCTGGCGAACTGGCAGTTCAGCCAGACCCGGCGCTCCTGCGGACCGTCATGCTCCAGAGTGTGTTGGACGCTCGGCGAACGCTGGACTGGATGGTTGAATGGGGGACGTTCGATCCGCAGAGGATTGGCATTGAGGGCACGAGCCTCGGCGCGATCGTCGCGTCACTGGTCTTTGCCGTCGAACCGAGATTCACTTGTGGCTCGTTCGTCCTTGGGGGAATCGACCTCGCCCATATTCTTTGGAACAGCACAAAAGTCGTGGAGGCAAGAGAACCCCTCAGGCGAAAAGGATTTACTGAAGAGCGAATCCGCGAAGCGCTGGCGCCCGTCGAGCCGGGCAACTTTCTCCATCCCGACGAAGCCCGGCCGACCTTGGTGATCGGCGCACGCAACGACACCGTCGTGCCGTTCCAGGATACGCAGAAGCTTGCGGCCGCACTGGGAAGTCCCTTCACCATCTGGCTAGATACGGGGCATTACGGCGGCGCGCTTGTCGAGCGCCGGATTTTGCGAAGCGTCGCATCCTTCTTTTCGTCCGCGTTCGAAAAGAAACCGTTCAGCGAACCGGCACGGCTCTATGCTCCGGTCATTCGGATCGGATTCCAAGCGAATATCGAGCAGGGGCTACAGGTTGTAGCGGGGTTCGATCTTTGGCGTTCCAACGCTCCGCTCAATCTATTTGCATCGGCACTCGCCACGCCGCGCGGCGTGCAGGGCTTTATTGGCAAGCAGTTCACCCGCGAGATTTCGCTTGGGGTTGTGCTCCTGCCAAAGCGGGTGACCGTCGGCTTCTTTTGGAGCCAGGTGTTCTGAGCATGAACGAGCTGCTCAGACTTTCGCGGGAAAACATCGCCGAGACGTACCTGGAATTGGGCGAAAAGGCTACTGGCAGCCGCATCGCACTCAGTCCGGCGTTCGATCTCTGTCTGGCCCCAATCGACCTTTCTTTCTGCAACTTCGCACTTCGGCTAAGGCTTGACCAGCATCCGAACGGCCCTGTCGAAGCAGCTGAGGAATTAGCTTCCCACTCTCGGCGCAAACGGACCTTCCGAGTCTTCATGACTTCTGGGGACACGCCTCCCGATGCAGGGCCTATTCTGGCTTCGGTCGGATTCGGGCCTTCTCACTCTCTCGTTCAGATGGCAGCTACTCCCAATGGGTCGACGAATCGTATCGAGTGGGTGGAATGCACCGAATATCCGGAGCGCTTGGCGATCACGGAATTCATGGTCGGCCAGTTCTTCGGTCGACAGGGCGCCGGCATGCGGAACCACATCATCTCCGCAACGGTCCAATCGTGCCATAGGCTCTTCAAAATAGAACGTCGAAACAGGATCGTAGCGGGAGTGATGCTCACCGGCATGGAAAGTGCCGTAGGACTGTATAACCTGTGCGTGCAGCCAGCAGAAAGGAAAAAAGGGCTTGGAGGTACGGTTGTTCGCTCCGTTCTGGCGCTGGCGTCGGAACTTGGCCTGCCCACCTGCTTGCAGTGTGACCGTTCGCTGGAGCGTTGGTACCG
>JAYROD010000156.1:0-2068 GCA_041911835.1 Fimbriimonadaceae bacterium
AAGATGATGAGCAGCACAAGACCAAGATAGACGACAAGGCCCAAAAAGCTAGGGCCACTTCCGCCCTCTTCGGCGCTTGCGAGCAGCGTTGCTCCTGTCCTCAGAAAATCACTCATACATGATGAACGGTGAGCTTCAGCTACTAGCCAAAGCCCACCCGACCAGACCGAAGTATACCAGACCTAGGCCCAGCAGAAAGCAAGGCACGGCCGCCCCGCCAAGACGCTGGGCGAGCATCCCCAGCACAATAAAAACTGGCAGCTTGACGAGGAATGCGAGTACGGTCACGAACGCACCAAGCCGAGGCGCCGCGCCTTCAGGAGCGGCCCGGCCGCACATGCGCACCACACCCCAAAGGGCGACCACGCTGAAGGCGGTTCCAAAGAGCCCGAGCGCCATTCCCGCCAGTCCCAAGATCCCCGATATTAGGTAGGCGATTCCGAGCGCGACAACGCCGACGAACGCCATAGCCCGCCAATCACGCGCTAGGGTCCGGACGCTCATTTCCCCTTTTCGTTCCGGTTGAGCTGGACGACCGCGTAAACGATGGCAGCCGTCGCTCCAGCCATGACGAGCATCGGTTTCCAAGCGTTCGCATGGAAGCGATTGTCCAGATACCACCCGATGGCCAATCCCACCATCGGCAGGCCGATGATCGTATAGGCGATGGAGAGTCCGACCCCCAGGCCCCGGCTGGTCGAGACGTCGGACACTTGGCGCTCCCGCTCTAGCGCCTTCTGCGCGTCTCGCTTCTTCTTGGCTTCCTCGGCCCTCTCCTCGAATCGCGCGAGCCGCTCTTCGAATTCCTGATCCACTTCAGGAGAGGGAAGGTTGCCACGGAGCTGCTCGGCTTTCATGAGCTGCTCGAGCGCCCGCAGATCGTATTCGTCCGGCTCCTCTTCTTGAGGCTTTTTGGGGTCCTCGTCCGCCATACTAAAATTAAGGTACCTGAGCCTGATGAGCGCGCCGCCCACCTTTTCCAAGTCGCTGGAAAGCGATATCCAGTACCTCAAAGGAGTAGGTCCGGCGCTTGCCCAAAAATTGGCCAAAGTCGGCCTGCGAACAGTTTTCGACGTGCTCCAGTACTACCCTCGAAGGTACGAAGACCGCCGAAACCTGCCTACGATTTCGAAAATCCGACCCGGGCAATATGCAACCGTCCGCGGCCGACTCCTCTCCGTCGAGGGGCGCCCGACCCGGGGAGGGAAAGTCATCCTCAAGGCCACCATTGGCGACGGCACTGGCACGATGCACCTCGTGTGGTTCAACCAGCCCTGGATCCGGCAAAAGCTGGAAAAGCACTCCGGCGAAGTCATCGCGTATGGCATGGCAAAGGAGTCCGGGTGGACCGTCGAGATCGCTTCGCCAGAATTCGAATTGATCGGCGAGGACGACGACGTCGAGGAATTCGCCAAGATCGTTCCAATCTATCCGCTCGTCGAGGGAGTCACCCAGAAGATGGTGCGCAAGGCGGTCCGCGCTGCTCTTGAGGGTTACTTGGGCTTCGTCGAAGAGGCTATGCCGCCGGAGTTTCTCAAGAAGCACATGCTCCGACCCATACGTTGGAGCCTCAGGCAAATCCATGAGCCGGAATCGGAAGAGTTCCGCCTCCAAGCTCGACACCGACTGGTGTTCGAGGAATTCCTTTACTTGCAGCTCTTGCTCTCCATCCGGCGGGCGGAGAATCATCAAGAAGCGGGCATCTCGTTTGGCATCAGTTCCCTCGCGGGCTCGCTCATCGAGCCGGTCGGTTTGTTCGCTTCTGAGACCGCTGGCGTGGGGCACGGTGAAACGCTCTGGGATGAGGTCCACCGTATGCTGCCATTCGAGCTCACCGGCGCGCAGCGACGCGTGATCGCCGAAATCTGGAGCGACATGGAAAGCCCTCATCCGATGAATCGGCTCGTTCAAGGCGATGTCGGCTCAGGCAAAACCGCCGTCGCCGCCTGTGCGATGTTGGCCGCCGTGCGCTGCGGCTATCAGTCCGCTTTGATGGCCCCAACGGAGATCCTCGCCGAGCAGCACTATGCCAACCTCCACCGGCTATTCGATCCACTGGGGATTCGAG
>JAYROD010000157.1:0-5180 GCA_041911835.1 Fimbriimonadaceae bacterium
ACATCCACCAAGTCAAGCGAGCGACTCTTGAAGTCGACGGTTCGATCACCGTCATTCGTCAAGACCCGCAGAATCCGTCGAGGCTCATCCACTCGCGCAGGAAACTGGCCAGGCACACGAAGAGACCGAATCAGTAGCTACCAGCTTCCGCCACCGCCACCGCCGAATCCTCCGCCGGAGAATCCGCCGCCGCTGAAGCCCGACGACCCGCCGCTCGCTCCTGAAGAGCGCGGAGGCGTGGTAGCCGCTGATGCCAGCGAATTGTTCACCATGCCCAAGTCGGAAGCGAACCAGATAGGGCTGAACGGTGTCCCCGGGGGAGCGGCGTACCAAGACGGCATTTGCTTGACGATTCCTTCAAACGCTTGTGCCCATTCGGCCGTCAGGCCGAAGGCGACGGCGTAAGGCAGGTATTCCTCGAACAACGCCTGATCCGGGTGTTTCTTCGACTGCCATTCCAGCTCTTGTCCACGCGCCCGGCGAATAAATTCCTCGAAGCCGATGACGCGCTGGCGCGCAACGGAGCCGTCGGCGGTCCGCTTGGGCATTCCCCTTGCGAAGATGCCGATGATGATGACGGCGACAATGCCGCCAATGATCGCCGGCAAGGGGTAGTGAAACGGGTTGATAATCGTGCAGATGATGCCCAGGACGATGACGCCGACCGTCCCGGCGCATCCCCACGCAGCACGAACGTTCTGTGGCGCCTTTCGATAGTAGCCTCGGTCAACCATGTTATCGTACAGCAGACTTTGGAACTCGGAAAGGTGCGGGGCGACCGAGGTGCGGAGGTCCGTTTCAGTGATGCGGCCACCGATGCCCTGAAGCCGGTCGAGGAGCTTAGCTTCAAACAACGAGAGATCGGGGCTTGCGGGCTTGTCCGTCACTTCGAGTTCGGCCCCACGGTGTTTAAAGAGCAGCCCGGATTCCGTGGGATAGATCGTGACGTACCCCTTGACCGCAAGCGCGATGATGCCTGCAGCGATGTCTCGCTGGTCGACCGACTCATCCGTCAGGGTTCCGGCCTCGGAGGCCGAGATCCCGTCCGGGGGCTCGAACTGGACGACGACAGGGCCGCCGCCCGGATCTCGCCCGTAAATCAAGAAAAGCACCGGCATCGCGAGGAGGACGAGAATGGGGATAGCGAATCCCAGATTGGAGCGCAGAAAGCGCATCGCGGATTGCGCGAAGGTGGGTTTCTTGATCAGGTCTTCCGGCATGGAAAGCACGACAGTCATGCCTTCACCGGCTTCAAGTGGGGCCTTTCTCTCGACGCTGAGTGTATTCGAACTGAGCGAGAGAACGGTCTGGGACGCCTCGTCGCTGGTCGCACCGTGGGGGCCTTCCAACGTTTGTCCGAGGGTGGACCCCAAGGCTCCGACGAACACGCGGGCTCTGAGCGCCGCAGTGTCTGAGGTATTCGGGAAATGGACGATGGCCGACGACTCTTCGATGGTGGTGTCCCATTGGTCGCCCGTTACGTTCCAATAAAGTTCGCAAGACGACACCCAGTCCTCGGATTTGCTGAACCAGTTGATCATTCCGAAAACGGAATAGCGGATGACGTACTCCTTCTGGGTGCCGTTTGGGAGCATGACGTCCTTATCGCCAATCCGAATCTTGACGTTGGCGCCTTCCCGAGTAATTTGAGTGGTCTGGCCCGCTCCCGTTCCGTCGGTGACGCTAATGCTACTGAAATCGAGATGCCGAGCTACGCCCTTTTGGGTTTCGTAATCAACGGGAATGAAGCGGAAGATTCCGTGGCGTGTTTCGTTGAACGTAACGAATATGTGTTCCTCGACATCCATGGAGCCGTCCGCATGGAGGTCCATCGAGGTCTTGAAATTGTTGATGACATAAGGCTGGGCCAAAAGAAGGCCCGGAACCCCAACAAGCATCGCCAAGAAAAGCACCCGGAATCGATTCATTGCCCAAATAGGTTACTCGCTGACGGGCCCGCTCCTGTAGAATGGCTTCAGAGGAAATCGATGAATCTGTTCGATGCCGTTCGAACCGGAAATGCAGAAGCCGTGCGGGAAACCATCGCGAGGAATCCGAGAGAACTGGGTGCTGTGAACGATGAAGGGATCTCGGCCCTGATGTTCGCCATCTATTCGGGAGAAGACGCGATCGTCGGCGCATTGCTGGAGCTCGGATTTAAGCCGAATTTGTTTGAGGCGTGCGCTTTGGGAGACGGCAAAGTGGTCGCTTCGGAATTGGATGCTCGGCCAGAACTCATCGACACCCATTCACCCGATGGCTTCACGCCGCTTCAGCTCGCCTGCTACTTTGGGCATCCCGAGCTGTGCCGCGACCTGCTCGCGCGAGGGGCAGACATCCACTCCGTCTCCCAGAATCCGATGAAGCTGATGGCGATCCATGCCGCCACGGCCAACGGGAACTTGGCGATCTCGAAAATGCTGCTCGATTACGGGGCGCAAGTCAACGCCCAGCAGCACGGCGGTTTTACTCCACTGCATGCCGCGGCGCAAAGCGGCAACGAACCGCTTATCCAAGTCCTCCATGAATATGGCGCCGACGCCGGCATCGTCACTGCTAGTGGCAAGACCGCACTCGAACTGGCGATCGACAACAATCATGTCGGCGCCGCAGACCTGCTTCAGGCTCGGATCGAGATCTAGGGCTGATTGGGCGTTGACGGAGTAATGGCCGCCGCAGCGTCCTTCGTGATCGTTACCGGGATGCCGGCTTCCGCCCACTCGAACAGCTTTCGCGCATCCCCATAACGCAGCCGGATGCATCCGTGGCTGGCGGGATAGCTCGGCACGCTCTTAAAAGCGTGAATCGCGATATAAACCCGTCGTCCTCCCTTCACGATATCGAGTTTGAGGGAGTAGGGAATGGGCACGCTGCCGTACTTGGGAAGCGCCTTGTTATAGCGGGCCTTCTGGCGCACATTGAACGTGCCTTCGGGCGTCCGATTATGTCGGCCCGTGGAGCAATGAAAATTGTAGACCTGCTTGTCGCCTTCCAGAGCGATGACCCGCTGATTCTTCAGATCGACGACGATCCTGCTGGCGGCTTCGGTTGATGGCGTCGCAGGCGCGGTCTGAACCGACTTGGGCTTCGCCGGCTCCAGCGGAGGAACCTTATCGGGGAAATCTTGTTGGGGGACGCCGACGAGCAGCGCGAGTAGAACGTGGACCATAAATTCTTCTCTTGGATGCAGATTGTAGTCGAAAACTGGCGGAGGCTACACAATTTTCGGCTGGTCGTACCAGGGACTGGAGCTATCGACGAGCCCGAAGCTGCCCGCTACGACGCTGCGCCCACTATCGGATCGACACGGTCCGCGCCGATGTGAGGCGGTTCTCCCAGAAACTCGACCCACGCCCGCTTCATGCAAGGATAGTTCTTCGCGGCTTCGGCAAGGGTGAGGAACGACTGCACGTTCTTCGCAAACCGTTCGGCGAGAGCGGGATCCTTGATTTCGCCGCCATCGAGAGCGGTGTGGGCGGTCGCCAAAGAGAACATGTCGGGAAAAATCCTTGCCCCGAGGTGCTCGAGCGGAACGCGCAGCGACCAAAGCCCTCGATTGCCGCCCGCCATGGACGGGGAAGCCGACATAAGGAGCCCATGCTTGCCGTCGAAGGGCTGCGGCCGAAACCTCGAGGTCCAGTCGATGAGATTCTTCAAAACCCCCGGCATCGAGGCGTTGTATTCGGGCGACGCGATGATAAATGCGTCGCTTTCATTCAGACACTTTTCCAGGTGGCGAGCGCCGGACGGAATACCCTCCGAGGCTTCGCAGTCGCCGTCATAGGCGGGAACGTCGAAGTCGTGCATGGCCGCATGATGCACGTGCGCTCCCGATTCCGCGGCGATGCGCGCCGCCAGCGCAGCGAGCTTGCTATTGAACGACTCGGTCCGGAGCGCGGCAGAGAAGACCAGCACTCTCAGTTCGCGGTCTTTGGAGTTTTCCGAAGTTTCCATGTTGGCCCCCTCGCCTCCCATCAGAGGCATAACTCTCTAACGATACGCCATCCATCGCAAGCCGATTTCACGTCCATCGCCAAATGGAATCGGCAATTGCGCCATCACCCTACACGCCGGCGCCCTCCGCCGCGACAAAGCCTACGTGATGATCAATTCGAAAGCGATCCTAATAGCCCTCTTTTCCACGCTCGTCGCCGCTTGCCTCATCGCAGGCTGCGGAGGCAGCGGGGGCAATTCCGGCAATAACGGCGGCAACGCCGTCACCGTTCTCGCGACGAGCCAGCACACCTTCAATCCAACCCAGGCCTTCGCCGGCGCGGGGCAGTCGGTCGTCTTCCGCAACGCCGACTTCACCAACCACACCATCACCGCTGACTCGAATGGGGGGCCGAATTCCGACGGCCAATTCCCAAACGGACTCGGGTCGAACGATTCCTACACGTTCGTCGTGCCAGCGGGGGCGGTCGCCGGCACGCACTTCTTCTATCATTGCCGGTTCCATGGCAACGCCGGAAACGGAACGAGCCTCGGCACAGGCATGGCCGGCGAGATCACCGTGCAGTAGTTCGCGGGCCCTTCTTGTGCGACTTCCTTCGAAGACTTGAACAAATCCGGAAACTCTGATATGCTGGGTCGGATCGGCGTATTTTGAGCGCCGAGAAGTGAGAGGAACACGATGAAAAAACTACTTCTCTTTGGGGGACTCATCTTACCGGTGCTCGCTGGAGCCCAGTCCCCGCTAACGACCCTCCCGCCGAACAACGGAAGCGGGGGCATATTCTTCGATCTGACGCCCATCTCGCAGACGTTGGTTTTCACCGCATTTCAAACCTACTTTTCCAGTGCCGCAGGAACGGGTGTTTCGGTAGAAGTCTATACGAGGCCCGGTTCTTATGTCGGGTTCGACGCCTCGTCGGCGGGCTGGACGCTTACCGAAACGGCTTCGGCAACTTCTGCGGGGACCACGACGCTCTCGGGAATCGTGCCTCTGGCGAATCCGATAACGCTGAATTTCGGCTCGACGACTGGGATGTACCTCCATGCGACGACGGTCGGTGGCGGCATTCGCTATCAGGGAACGGGTACGACGTCGACTTCGAACTTCTCGAATGCCGATCTCCAGCTGTTCAGCGCCCATTCGCGAACCGGCAACGTTGCCTTCGCGGGCACGCTCTTCACTCCAAGGGCCTTCTCAGGCGCCATTCACTATACGGCCGTTCCGG
>JAYROD010000158.1:0-4875 GCA_041911835.1 Fimbriimonadaceae bacterium
CCCGGTCATTAGCGGCAATGTCAGCTTCTATAACGAGAGCGAACTGGGAGAAGTCCTGCCCACCCCGATAATCGGCATGATGGGTGTGATCGACGACGCGGATCGACGGTTAACCATGCAGATGCCTCAGGGCAACGGGGCGATCGGTTTGCTCGGCTATTCGTTGCCGTCCAATCCCCAGCATGCGTTGGGAGCGAGCGCCTACCTCGCGGAAGTTCATGGAATTGAGGACGGACGGCCCTGCGCCCCCGATCTCTCCGGCGAGAATCGATTGGCGGATGCCCTGGTGGAGATCGCCGGCAAAGGATTTGCTCTTGCGGCGCACGACGTGAGCGAAGGAGGCTTGGCCTTTGCCCTTGCGGAAATGGCGGTGGTTGGCGGCGTTGGGGCCGATGTGAGCCTCCCGACGGACCATGACCTGTTCGCATTCTCCAATCGATCGGACGGTTGGCTTTTCGGCGAAACACCTGGACGAATTGTCTTGGCCTATTCACATGATCAGGAGAACGCAATCGCCGAGGTCGCTCGGCGATGGGGCCTGAGCTTCGCACCAGTTGGCAACTACGACGCGCAACGCCCAATGCTCTCGATTGAAGCCGGGGCGAATGTTCGATTCGAGGTTTCGTTGGACAGTGTGGAGGAGAGTTTCAACTCGGCCTTGGCCGTGATGGCCATGTCGTAATCCGCCTGCCGGCAATTCCTTTCAACGCGGAAAGTTTTCCACACCGCGCGCTGCGAGACGAAATACCCAGCCCAAAAGATGCGGTCCGTGGATTGCCGGTCCATGTAGAATAGAGTTGGATTCCTTGCAGGGAGCATTGTTATGAAGAGAGCGCTTCTCATTCTCGTCGCCTTGATATTCGCCGGGTTTGCCTTTGCCCAAACGCAAACCGACAAGGAGACCTTGGCAAAAGTCGCCGAGGCCGCTTCGATTTACAAGGCCGGGAATGTCGATGCCGCCATCCGCTTGCTCGAGGATCTCAGCAAAAAGGCGCCGGATGCTCCTGAAGTCAACGCGTGGCTCGGGTTTCTTTACCTTCGTCAAGATCAACCCGCCAAGGCCGTTCCGGTCCTCGAAAAGGCGGCGGCCGCCAGTCCAAAGGACGTCGAAGTGCTCAACAACTTGGGGAGCGCCTACCTCAGCACGAATCAACCCCTCAAAGCCCTCGACCAATTTCAACGCGTGACCGAGCTCAAGCCCGCCATGTATGAGCCTTGGTACAACATCGGCAACATCTTCCTCAAGCAGAAGGAGTTTTCCAAGGCGGTCACCGCCTATCAAAAGGCCAGCGCGCTCAAGCCGGACGATGCCTTCATCTTCAACAACCTCGGAGCCGCCCACGAGGCGCTCAAGCAGAACGACCAGGCGGCAGGCGCCTTCGCACGCGCCGCGTCGCTCAGACCGGACAACAAAACCTTTGCCCGCAACGCGGGATTTGCCTATGTTCGTATCCACGACGACAATCGGGCCCTCGGCTATCTCGAAAAGTCATATAGCGCTGACCCCACCGACAAGCAGGTCATGCTCGCGTTAGCCGAGTTGTATGGTCGAGCGAATCGCAAGGCCGATGCGCTCCGCATGATGGAGGCACTTAAGGACAGCCAAGACGGCAACGCTGTTTTTTGGTTCAATTTGGGTGTGCTGAGGTCCGAAGCCAACGACGACGAAGGCGCGGAAGCGGCGTATCGCAAAGCGCTCGAAATCGACCCGAACGACTTGGACGCATTGAACAATCTGGGGTTGCTTCAATTCAAGAAGGGCGAATTTGCGGATGCGGCCGTACTATTCGACAAGCTTTCAGGGCTCAATCCGGGGAGTCGAACGGCGAAGTACAACCTCGGCTCATCTCTGGCCCGAAGCGGCAACATGAAGCGAGCAACCGAAATCTGGAAAGAGCTGGTCCGTATGGAGCCCAAGAAGGTCCAATGGAGATTAGACCTAGCGAACGGACTGTGGGACTTGGGGGACCGGGAGGGTGCGAAGTACCACTTTAATCAGGTCCTCTTGGTCGCCCCAGGAAACGCCGATGCGTTGAACGGCATGGGACTTTACAATCTGTATAAGGACAAACTGCCGGACGCCGAAAAACTGTTCCGGGCATCGATCACCGCCAATCGCACGTTCCTACCTGCCTACAACAACCTTGCAGTCACGCTCGAGCGCCTCAATCGAAAAAAAGAGGCGATTAAGGTGCTCGAACAAGCGCTGAGTATCGACTCGAACTACTCCGATGCGCGAAAGAACTTGGACCGGATGAAACAGAGCGGTTAACGCGTGCGAATCCATTTCCTGATCAACACTCATCGCGCGGATGCCACCGAGGCCGCGCGCAAAACCGCTCGGTGGCTGATGGAGCATGGCTCGGAGGTTGGCGCCGAACGCGAGGCGGCGCCCCTACTCGACGTGCCGATGGTCCCGCACGACGAGTTGGCCCAAGCCGACCTCGTGATCACCTTTGGTGGCGACGGAACGCTCATACGCGCCGCCCACATTTGCTCCTTGCTCGGAACCCCGATCTTAGGTGTGTATTACGGTCGATTCGGATTCGTCACCCAATGCCGTCCGAACGAGATCGGAGCCGCGCTCAGCCTTTTCGTCGATGGCAAGGCCAAGATCCAAGAGCGCATGATGGTGCAGACCGATCTGGTTAGGGGAAGCCAAGTCGTCGCGACCCTTCACTCGCTCAATGAATCTGCCTTACAGCGCGCGGCCACGACCCGCATGCTGTCCTTCGAAGTTACGGTCGACGGCCGATTGCTGACCAGCTACCCTGCCGACGGAGTCATCGTCTGTACGCCGACAGGAAGCACGGCGTATAACCTGTCCGCCGGAGGTCCGATCGTCGATCCAAACGTCAAAGCGATGGTGCTGACCGCGATCACTCCGCATACTCTATCAGCAAGGCCGCTCGTGCTCGCACCGGAATCGGTCATCGATCTCAGACTCGAAACGCGAGGCGATGCCGTACTCTCTTGCGACGGGCAGAGCAGGCTGCACCTCTTGAGTGGGGACGCGGTGCGGATCACGCAGTCACCTCGAATAACTCGCCTGGTAAGCGTCGACGAAGAAGATTTCCTCCAAAAATTGGGGGATAAATTGCTTTGGAGCGTCCGGCTCGATCAGGATGACGAGTAATGCCAAATGCCGTTCTCGAAGTGCGTGATGTCGCCGTCGAATTTCCCGTCAAGGGCGGAGTCGTTCGCGCCCTCGACGGTGTTTCACTGAAGGTCGAAGAAGGCGAGACGGTAGCAGTCGTCGGAGAGTCCGGATGCGGCAAGACCACCTTGGCTCGAGTCGTGCTCGGTCTCCAGAAAACCGCTGGCGGTGAAGTCGAACTGCAGGGCGAAGTCGTCGACGGAACGAGCCGGAATCAAGCAGCCAAAATCGGCATGGTGTGGCAAGACCCATATGCGAGCCTCGACCCAAGATGGCGGATCCAACAGTCGATTCTGGAGCCACTGAAGCTGTTGGGCAAAGAGGGCCATCTGGACAAGATGATGGAGGAAGTGGGACTCGACCCCAAGTTCGCGACCCGCTTTCCCCATCAGTTGAGCGGCGGCCAAAGGCAGCGAGTGGCTATTGGTCGCGCCCTTGCAGCGAGACCTCCGCTTGTCATTTGCGATGAGCCGACGGCCGCTCTCGATCTCAGCATTCAAGCCCAGATTCTCAACCTGCTCAGAGATCTGCAAGACGCCTCGTCTTGCGCGTACCTGTACATCTCGCACGACCTCATGACCGTCCGATTTCTCGCCGATCGCGTGGCGGTGATGTACCTCGGCAGGATCGTGGAAGAGGGCCCGACGGAGGCGATCTTCGCCCATCCACGTCACCCTTATACGCAAGCGCTCCTGGAATCCGCCCCAACGCTCGAGACCATCGGTAAACTGCCCGAGCCCGCCGAAGGAGAGCTGCCTGACCCCCGCACGCGCTTCGTCGGTTGCCGCTTCGCAGGGCGCTGCCCCTACGCCCAAGACATCTGCACCGCCCAAGACCCCTCAGCTTCTGAAATCGAAGGGGTCAAGGTCTGGTGCCATTTCCCCAGATAGCTCCCTGCACCGAGACCCTGCAAGCCTCGTATAATAGGACAAGGCCCATGCCCAAACGAATCGAAACCCTCGTCATGCACGACAGCAGCACCCCGGTTCTGGGCGACACCCAGAAAGGAGGCAATGTCGTCGTCACCACGCTGGAGACTCTCATCGCCCAGGCGCGTGCGAACGCACTTTGGCCGCTGACCTTTGGATTGGCCTGCTGCGCCATCGAGATGATGTCGACGGTAGCGTCGAGATTTGACCTTGCCCGCTTCGGCTCGGAGGCGTTCCGGGCGACTCCGAGGCAAGCCGACGTCATGATCATCGCCGGACGTTTGAGCAAGAAAATGGCCCCCGTGCTTCGCCAAATTTACGATCAAATGCCAGAACCCAAGTGGGTCATCAGCATGGGCGCATGCGCCTCTTCGGGCGGCGTCTACAACAATTACGCCATCGTGCAGGGCGCCGACCAGGTGGTTCCGGTCGACGTCTATGTCCCCGGCTGTCCGCCGTCCCCCGATGCGCTCATCTATGCGGTGCTCAAGCTCCAAGAAAAGATCAAGCGGCACACGGCGAAGTCGATGAGCGACTTGCGACTCATCGAAATCAACCCGCGAACGCTCGAGAGCGAGGCGACGGTTTGAGCGGCGTCGAAATCTTCCGCGACGTCGCAAAGCCGATCCTGGCAGGATTTGGGATCACAGCACGGCGTCTTCGGCACAAGAAAGTCACGGTCATGTATCCCGAGCAGCGACGGGAACAGTACCCTCGCACCCGCTGGCGCCACTTCCTCATGCGCTATGAAAGTGGGCTCGAAAAGTGCATCGGCTGTTCGCTTTGCGC
>JAYROD010000159.1:0-8935 GCA_041911835.1 Fimbriimonadaceae bacterium
CTTACCGCCATCATTCGAACGATATGCGGCGGTGTTCATGACATAGACTTTGGTCGAATCCTTGGGATCGGCCGTGATGCCGCCGAAATACCAACCTCTTCCCCATAGCCGGTTGTCGGCGGTTGTTTGCTTCCAATGGTCCCCCTTGTCCTCTGAAACGTAGATTCCTCCTCCCGGCTTGCCATTGGAATCGACGACGGCATATATCCGATTCGGCGCCGAGACACAGAATGACAATCCAATTCTTCCCACTGAGGCGGGCAGACCGTGACCGTCGATCCGAGCCCAAGTCTTGCCTGCGTCTGTCGACTTATAAAGACCGCTGCCCGGTCCACTGCTGGGAGGGTACACGCTCCATGGTGGACGCCTGGTTTGCCACATCGCAGCCAAGATCGTGTTGGGATCGCTCGGATCCATGGCGAGGTCGATGGCTCCCGTGTTTTGGTCAACGAACAGACTCGAAGACCAGGTCGCCCCACCGTCCACCGACTTGAACACTCCCCTCTGCTGGTTCGGTCCGTACGGATGGCCAAGCGCAGCCACATAGAGGGTATCCGCGTCCTTGGGATCGACGATGATCTTACCGATGGCCCGCGTGTCTTCCAGCCCAATTCGACGCCAGGTTTTTCCGGCGTCAACGGACTTGTACATTCCGTCCCCTTGTTGAATGTCTGAGCGCATATCCGCTTCGCCTGATCCCACATAGAGAATTCGTGGATCGCTTGGCGCGACGGCAATAGCCCCGATCGACGCGACACCCATGGCGTCGAAGATCGGAGACCAGGTGCGGCCGCTATTCTCGGAGACCCACACGCCGCCGCCAACGGCGCCGAAGTAGTACTTATCGAGGTTCCCCGGGACTCCAGTGCAGGCCAATGCCCGTCCCGCTCGATATGGCCCGATGAGGCGAAACTTCAACTCACCCAACAGGCTTGCATCGACGTTTTGCCCATGGATGACCGACAGGAGCCACATGGGGGCGCATGATGCGATCACGGTTCTGAATCCGACCTTCATGTGGGCAAGCATATCCGTTCTGAGGGGCGAACCAGACGCCCCATTGAAGCCTCGGTTGGATACTTTTCGCTCAGAAACCGAGTTAATATAGGTAGAGGTCGATGTTCAAGCGACTTTTCGCACTGGTTTTAGTGGGTTCCCTGCTGGTGGCGATCGCGCCCAGCAGAATGCTCACTTGCGTCTGCACCGGCGAGCAGGGCCTTGCTGGATCCAATCTGGAGATCCCTTGCGACAAGCACGCCGTCCCAAAGTGCAAGCGCTGCCCGCCTCCTAAGGCTCCGAAGGGCTGCTTTATCTCCTCGAATACGGAAGGAGCCGCGAGCGTCACGACCCCTGTCATGGCGATCGACTTCGGCCTCTGGTTTGCCGCTCCGGCCATAGTCCTCTCGACCGTTGTCCATGAAGTCGAATTCCAGCCCATCCCCCAGTCCGTGGAGGCCAGAACCCGCGAACCTGACGTCGGCTTCCATCCCCTTCGTGCGCCTCCATTCCTCGCCTAATCGCCGCTTGTCCCAGTCGCGTTGCGCTGCGGACCCTGGTCGCGGTTTGCGAGGTTCCCATTGGTTTCTACAACTCGGTTTGTTTCAAAACACTGGCTGACGCTGGCGCTGGTTGCCGCGTGCGTCGTCACGGTCGTATGGATCGTCCGCACCCAGCGGGCTCCTGGCTCGATGACCTTTCTCGAGTCGCAAGGCATGGACATGGCCGGCGGAAAGCCGCCGAGTGGCTCATTCCCCGTCAAGCTCTTCGACGTTCAGCCCATGGCCATCGGCGTTGGTCCTTCGCTGCCAGCCACCGTGCGAGCCTGGACGGATGAAGACGTCGTCGCGCGGGTGAATGGGCGCGTGTCCAAAGTGCTGGTGTATCCCGGAGATCACGTCGTGGCGGGGCAACTGCTTGCCACCCTCGACGCCCCGGAGCTCGATTCGGAGATTCGGCAAGCCCAAGCTATGGCTGGCGCCAAGGAGTCGGAGATCATCTCGGCCGAGAGAGAGATTGAGCACCATCGAGGCATCGAGGCCCAGTCCAAAGCCGCGATTGACGAGGCGCAGTCAAATGTCAAGCGCGCCCAGGCCGAATTAGACGCTTCCAAACTCGAACTGCAGCGCTGGACTAGCGAGGCGGCGAGCCAATCAGCGGCAGTGGGAGAAATGAACGCGGAGCTCACTTATGCCGAGCAAAATCTCCAGCGAAAGAAGAGCCTTTATGAGAGCGGCGCCATCTCGCTCGACAGCCTCCAATCAGCCCAAAAGGACCGAGACGCCGCGCAATCCCGCCTGGCGCGAGCCCAATCCGAAGTCAAGAGCGCCAACGACATGATCGAGGTTGCCAGGATGAAACAGTCCGCGGCAGCGGAAGCGGTCACGGGCGCAAAAGCGGCGCTGAACGTCGCCATCGCCTTGGCTGAACAAGCGAAAGAGGGTGTCGCCCAAGCCCATGCCGACGCCCAAGCAACTCGGATGGAGGCCTCTGCCGCCACTGCAGAAGTTACCAAGGCGCAGGCGATCGCCAACTACCGCGAACTCAGAGCCCTCACGAGCGGGGTCGTCGCCGAACGCGTGGTCAGCTCCGGAACCGCCGTAGTTGCAGGGCAGACGGTCTTGGAACTCCGCTCGATCTCAAAGGTCCGAATCCAGGCGGACGTTCCCGAGACGATGGCAGCAGACTTCCGGACGGGCTCTCAGGTGGTCCTCTCCGGTGAGGGCTTCAAGCATGAGGCCGTGATCACCAGCGTGTTTCCTTCGGTCGATCCGGATACCCGAACGTTCCGTGTCGAAGCGGTGGTTAACAACCAAGGCGATGTGCTCAAACCGGGGATGTTCCTCAAGATGCAGATGCTCTCCAAGACTTCGGTCAAGCGGCTTGCGGTGCCATCGAGCAGCGTGACGACCACCTCAACGGGAAGCTTCGTCTGGCTTGCAGTCGCAAGCGCTCAGGAAGAGGCCACTGATTGGACATGCACGATGCACCCACAAGTGAGTGAAAAGGGTCCAGGAAAATGCCCGATCTGTGGCATGGATCTGGTCCCCAGGCGTCGGGGGGGCCGCTTCGAGGCCCATCGACAGGCCGTGACTATTGCATCTCCAAGCAATGGGATGACGCCGGTACTGACCGGTCTGAAAGCGGGCGATCTCGTTGTCGCTTCGGACACTCAGGACCTCCAAGAGGGCTCGGCGCTGACATCTTCCGTTGAGATGAGGGCAGAACCCGATTCGACTGGCAAGTCCGTTAATTCTGAGAAAGACATGCCTGATATGCCTGGCATGGATGCACCTCCGAAAGCGTCTCCGAAGCCCGCTCCCAATTCCCATCCAAGTGAAGGGCAGCCGAATCCGCAGCGCAGTCAAAGCAAACCGGCGGCATCAACCGTGGAATACACCTGCCCCATGCATCCTGAAGTGATCTCGGATAAGCCTGGCGACTGTCCGAAGTGCGGCATGAAACTGGTCAAGAAGACCAAAGGAGCCGATGAGTCAACCCGCTGAACCGGAGAAAGGATTCAACTTCGTTCGATGGTCCGTAGACCACCCGTACGGCGTGTTGGCGTTCTTCATGGCGATGCTACTGCTGGGCATCGGCGCGATCGTGTCCGTCATGCCTCGGCGCTTTATGCCGTACGTGGAAAGCCCGATGCTCGGCATCGTCACCGAATCTCCAGGTTTGAGCGCGGAGGAGATGGAGACCTATTTTTCCTTCCCGATCGAGCAGCGCATGGTGAACGTTCCCAACGTGCGGTTCATCCGGTCGGTCAGCCAGGACGGCTTCAGCATGGTCGTGCTCGAATACCCGTACGGTACCGACATGCAAAAGGCGCAGGTTGAGGTCCAGAGCTTGCTGAACGTCGTGCAGGCCGATCTGCCCGCGACGGGGGCTAACCTGAAACCTTCCTGGATTCTGCGCGTCGATCCGCTAAACTTGCCGGTGCTCTCCCTTAGCTTAACTGGCGATGCCAACAAGGGCTGGAGCATGGAGCGTCTCCGCGACCTGGCCGACAACGATTTGATCAATCGATTCAAATCGGCGCACCCCAACATCTACACGGTCTCGAGCTTTGGGGGCTATCGGCGCCAGATGCAGGTCGTCGTTGACCGCGACAAGCTCAACGCCTACGGACTCTCCATCCTCGACGTGCGGGACACGTTGGACAAGTTTAACGTTGCGAAGTCAGCCGGACTGCTGAAAGGCGAAATGGAAAGCCCGGCATTGCGCATTGACACGCTGGCGGACGGCGCGGAAACGGTGAAGAACTACCCGATCAAGGCCGTTGGCGGTCAAATCGTCCGCATCGGCGACGTCGCCCAGGTCCAAGACACCGTCTATGAGCCCCGGTCCGCTTACCACCATCTTCAGAATGGGCAGGTCGACAAGGGGATCGTCATCAACGTCCTCCAGAACCCCGACGCAAGTTCTCCGGTAACAATCGACGCGGTCCTCAAGACCGCTAAACAGCTCGAACAGGATTATCCGGGCATCCGCCTGAATGTCGCCTACAACAACGCAGCGTTCGTCGACGTGCTTTTTGGAAATATGGAGCACGAACTCATCCTGGCCATCGTGCTGACCGGGATCTGCGTCCTATTCTTCCTCGGCGAATGGCGTGGGACCCTGATCGCATTGACGGCGATTCCCATTTCTTTGGCGATGTCGCTTCTTGCAATGGTCCCGCTTGGGCTAAGTCTGAATTCGAGCACGCTTGTCGGCCTGCTCATCGCCATAGGGCGTCTTGTCGATGACGCCATTATCGACATCCACGCCGTCGAACGGCACCTGCGGATGGGAAAGGACCGTCGACAGGCGACCATCGACGGCATCAGCGAGGTTCGGCGGTCGGTGCTTGCCGCCACTCTAGTCTTGATCGTCGCGCTCATCCCACTCATGCTTAGCGGCGGCATCACTCAACTCATGTTCGAGGGCCTCTGTTGGCCCATCATTTTCGGTCTGATCTTCAGTTTCATCGTTTCCATGTCGCTTACGGCGGTCCTTTGTTCCCGGTTCATGACCCTGCCCGAATCCAGATCCAAAACCTGGTTCAGCCGCATCTTCCTCGCACCGTTTGAAGGGCGGCTCGAACGAATGGAGCACGGGTACGAACGCCTCATACGATGGCTTCTCGAGCACCGGTTCACGAACTTCGTGCGGATCGGCTTGACGGTGCTCATCGGCTTTTCGCTTTACTACTTCATCGGCTCCGAAATGATGCCGCTCGGAGACGTCGGCCAGGCGAGCCTTCAGATGGAGATGCAGCCCGGAGCGACGTTTGCAGCTACAGAGAAAGCGACTGAACAGCTTGAGCGCATCCTCATCGAAGAAGGTGGAAAGCAAGGCTGGATCCAAAACGCCAGCATCGAGATTGGCGTCGAGAACGGACCCGGTATGACCACTGGCGGCGCCTACTTCACCGGATATCAGATGAATCAGGTGAACGGCGTGTCCGCGATGCTTACCCTGACCGACAAGGACTCGGGCCGGCCAGACGTTTGGGCGATCGCCGACCGCATACAGGCCCGAGCGATGAAAGAGATTCCCGGCATTCGGCGCATTCAGATCAAAGAAATGGGAGCCGACGTCATGGCCACTTCCCTGGCCCCGGTGGCGCTGGTCATCTATGGCAAGGACCTGAACGTCATCGACCGCCTTGGGAGAGAGGTCATGCAGATCGCCAAGAATGATGCGCTCAATCCCAAGTCGGGCAAGCCCGACATCGCCCAGCCTTTCCTGAGTTGGGAGATGACCAAACCAACCTACACCGTGGTGGTAGATCAGGACAAGGCCGCCGCGCATGGTCTATCCCCAACCGACATCGCCGAGCAGACCTATTTCTCGCTCAGAGGAGGGTTCCCGATGGAGTTCTATCGAGTTCCCAACAAACGCCCCACGACCCTCCTCGTACGCTTCCAAGACGATCAACGGCTTGACGAATCCAGCCTTCAAGGTATGTTCATCAGCGGAAAGGACGGCAAGCGCATCCCCCTTCTCGAGCTCGTCCACCTCGAAAAGCGCTTCGCCCCAAGCGCCATCGAGCATGACCAGCTCAGGCGCGTCGTCAGCTTCGGCGGCTATTACCGGAAGGATGGACGTCCCAGTATGGATGTTGCCATGGACATCCAGATGCGCGCGCTGGCCGAGCTAAACTGGCCGCCTGGCTATGGCATCGAAGGTCGGGGCGACATGACCCAAATGGCGGGCAGCTTCCGGGTGATGACTATGGGCCTGCTCGTAGCGCTCGCGCTGATGTACTTCATCCTCGTAGCCCAGTTCGGCGGGTTCCTCCAGCCACTTCAGATGATGTTCAGCCTACCGCTCGAGCTCAGCGGCGTGTTCTTCATGCTCTGGATCATGCACCAGGCGTTCTCTACCGTCTCAATCCTTGGCGTCATTGTGCTGAGCGGCATGGACATCGTCACCGCAATCCTCATGATCGACCTGATCCTGCAGTTCCGTCGAAGCGGTATGCCGCGGAACGTCGCCGTCGCCAAGGCGAGCGCTCAGCGGCTGCGACCGATTCTCATGACTTCGCTCATCACGATCTTCGTCATGTCCCAGGTCGCTTTCTGGCCGAAGTCGGGGCTCGACGCCTATCAGCCGCTCGGCACGGTTGTGGTAGGCGTCCTGATCGTCGGCACGGTGCTGTCCTTGCTCGACATCCCAATCATGCACACCGTGGTGGACGACATCCTGCGATGGGTGCAGGTGCGATTCTTCAAGGTCGACCCCGAATCCCTCCCCAAGGTGGAGTGACGATTCTCGCAGTCGTGGCGCAAATCCTCCATTCAAGCCCTTCAGTGATAGTGCTTGTCGCAAATCCGCGGCTTAGGGTGCCCGTCCGTGTTCATTGGTAGAATCTATGACTGATGAGAATCGGTTTGGCGGCGCTGGCATTGCTAGCCCTTTGTTCCGGGAGCTTCGCTCAGGACGACGGCGCACAGCAGGGGCCCCCAGTTCAAGTCCCCACGTGAACCGGGTGACCGGGCGAAGGCGGCTTCCTCGGTCCGGGGGAGATAAATAGGAAGTGGACCTTCTCGGCGCGCTTCGTGGACGTCGACCTCGACCGACCGAGGTATCGATTCACGGCTGCTTATCGGTTCACGCCGAGGCTTCAGGCGGGCATCGAGTGGAACCCCAGGGCCCGCGAGGCAGGGTTCATCGGGAACTACATCATTGCCACGGAAACCGACCGACAGCCGATGATTAACGTCGGGACCAGCAGCGACCGCATTGGGACGCCCCCGGGCCCACACGCGTATTACGTTACATTCGCCAAAGGGCTCTCGTCCCTGAAGGCTGCGCCGTACGTGACGATCAACTACTCGGAATACGAGAAGCGACTCAATTTCCCGTTCGGCGTGAATTTTGGGATTTCTCCTCAATGGAGCACCCTATTCATGCATGATGGGAGAAAGAGCCACCTCCTGCTCACGTATAAGAAAGAAGACTACAGCGTGAGTCTGATGTGGATCTGGTTCAGACATCCAGGAGTCAGCATTTCGTGGGGGTTCTAAGCGTCAAATGATGTTAAATGCGCTTCTCGTAATCTTCTCGCTCGCGACGACGAGCCAAGACGTCCCGCAGGATATAGCCAAGAGCGAGCTACCCAAGAAGGCGGTCTGCGTCGTGTGTCTGGCGAAGGGAGCCGGCCACGATGAAGAAAAGCCCGCTGCGGGCGTCAGCTACAAAGGAAAGCAGTATTACTTCTGCAATGTGAGCGAGGCCGGCGAATTCCGGAAGAACCCTGACTTTTATCTGCCACTCGAATTACCCATGGCGCTGCCACCGCTTGAACTCACCGACTTCGACGGTAAGCGTTGGAATCCGGATGCGTTTGCCGGAAAGCTCGTTCTTCTCGACTATTGGGCAACCTGGTGCGGTCCCTGTCTCGCGCTGAAGCCGAAGTTAGACAAACTCCAAAGCTCTTACAAAGAGAAAGGATTCGACGTCTTATCGATTAGCATCGACGAGAAACTGGAGACCGTTAAGAAGTTTATATCAAAGAAACCGTTTTCAAATCCTGTGGCATTCGACGACGCGCGATCGTGGTCGAGATTAAGGATTTTGGCGATTCCAGCACTGTTCCTGGTGAAGGATGGAAAAGTCATCGCGGAGTTTCGAGGCAAATTCGATTTCTCCGAATTGGAGAGATCGGTCAGGGCGAACGTCGGATCGGATAGCTCGAGAGACTGAGCGCGCTCCTTGGCTGAACTAAGTTCACGGCTCGTTCGATTCTGAGGCGCCCTCGAACCAGATAGAATCACCGAATGATCGGCATCTGGATCGCTCTGCAGCTGCAAGGGGAGCTCTTCCCCACCACCCTGACCACGATCGAAGGCTGGACAGTGCACGTCCAGTCCGGGCTCGCGGCCGAACACCCCGAAGAGTGGGAGAAGGCGGAACGCCTGCTCACTCAGCAGCTCTGCCAGATCGAGCGAAAGGTCGCTGACGAGCCATTGAAGAAGCTCAAGGAGATCCCTATTTGGATCAACTGGAATGACCCTGGCACGGCCTGCATGGCGTACCATCCTGACGCCAGGTATCTGAGCGAACACAAAATGAACCCTTCAATGGCCAAGGGCATCGAGATTGGCAACGTCAAGAACTTCCTGAGTTGGACCCACGAGCAACCCTGGATGGTGCTGCACGAACTCGCACACGGCTACCACTACCTTTTCCTCGAGAAGAGCTGGGAGAATCCGGAGGTCAAAGCCGCTTATGATGCAGCGATCAAGGCCAAGCTTTACGACAGCGTGCTGCATTGGAACGGCAAGAACGTGAAGCACTACGCCGAGAACAACCCGATGGAGTTCTTTGCGGAGTCGTCTGAGGCCTATTTCGGAACGAACGACTTTTATCCGTTCGTCAATGCGGAGCTGAAGACCTACGATCCCGCAACTTTTGCGCTAATGCGCAGGGTCTGGGGTGATCC
>JAYROD010000160.1:0-18245 GCA_041911835.1 Fimbriimonadaceae bacterium
AGGTTGCCATAGAAGTTCGTCTCGTCCCAAATTCCTTCGGGCTGGTAGGGCCTCACGGACGGGCCGCCGATCTTTTCTTTCAAGAGTCCTGATGCCGCAAGCGCTTGGTCCCGAATTACTTCTGCTTGGAGCCGGAACCTGGGACCATGCGAAAGCAAGCGGTTTTGCGGGTCCTGTTCCAATCGGTCGGCGGTGATCGACGATGACTGCATATAGGTCGCGCTCATCACCATTTCTTTCAGCATCGCCTTGAGATTCCATTTGAGCCTCACGAATTCGGTTGCAAGCCAGTCCAGCAGCTCCGGATGCGACGGGAAATCCGCTCGGGTGCCAAAGTCTTCGGTCGTGGCGACAATGCCCGTGCCAAAAAGCATGGCCCAGAGTCGATTGACGGCAACTCGGGCGGTTAGAGGATTCTCCGGACTGGCGATCCACCGGGCGAGCCCCAGACGGTTATTCGGGGCATCCTTGGGCATAGGCGGGAGGAATGCGGGAATCGCCGGCCCGACTTTCTCTCCATGCTTGTCGTACTGCCCTCGAATTAAGACGAACGCATCCCGAGGCTTGGGCATCTCTTCCATAACCATAAGGTTAGGTATTTGCGAATCAAGACTCTCCAGATTCTTTGACGCCACATCCCTTTGGTGAATAAGCCGACCGAATGCAGGATCGGATTCGAGCCCCCATTCCTGAGTAATCGCCTGCTTTTGTTCGGGAGTCCGCTTTTCGATCGGTATCGTCGCAAAGGGCTTCGCTGGGCTGACATTCGCCATTTGGGCAATCTGTTCAGGCTTGACGACGCTTGAAAACAAGGTGAGATCGTCGATCTGGCCCTTGAACGAGTTGTCGCCGGTTCTTCGCCCGACCGTGAGGTGGACGTCCGTCTTAATCGTGCCCGTCAAAGCATCCTTCTCGGTGCCAAGTTCGGCAGGCTTTCCATTAATGTAGATCTTCAGACCAGAAGGCTTGGCGGAGCCGTCATATGTGACAAAGACGTGAGTCCACTTCTTGAGTGGGATCCGGATCTTGGTGAAGACCTTGAGCGCATTCTCGGGCCATTTGTTGATGAGATGCACCATCACCACACCGCCATCCATGAAGAGGTCCCACCCACGATAATCCTTCGTTGTGTCCATTCGTGCGAATGGGCTGCCGACGCTGTCCTCGGGATAGATCCAAGCACCGTAAGAGAAGGCGTCGGATTTGTCGAAGTTACCCTTGTTGCCAAGATCGAGGTAGCTGTCCATGTTCGTGACGACTGCTCCCGTTGATCGCCCCATCGCGAATGTGGGCTTGCCATAAACGGTTCCCGTTCCTGGAGTGAAAGTCCACCTACCGATCATGCTGGCGGTCAAAGGCGCTGGCCAAGCCGCTTCCTTGGGCTTCCAAGATTGCGCCTCAGCTTCGTGGCGCTTGAGAAAGGTGTCCACCTGCCCGTCGAGCGCCTTTACAGCGGAGGTCAACGTGGCGAGCTGTTCGGCCTGTGCCGGGTAGGGCGCCTTGAGGAGCGGAGGATGGTTAACGGGTCGCTCTTCGCCGGTTCCGCTCTCCGGAACATTGTTGAAATAGGCGAACAAGCCGTAAAAGTCGCGTTGCTTAATCGGGTCATACTTGTGGTCGTGGCAACGGGCGCAACCCGCTGTCAGCCCGAGCCAGACGGTCGACGTCGTCTCCACTCGATCGATCACCGTCTCCACGCGCCACTCTTCCGCGATGACCCCGCCCTCGGTGTTGATCCGGTGGTTGCGATTGAATCCGCTGGCTATCTTCTGATCGAGAGTCGCATTGGGGAGCATGTCGCCGGCGATCTGCTCGACTGTGAATTCATCGAACGGCATGTTCGCGTTAAGTGCATTAATGACCCAGTCCCGCCAGCGGTATTGGTATCGTTCGAAGTCGGCTTGGTAGCCATTGCTGTCGGCGTAGCGGGCTCCGTCAAGCCAGTCCATCGCCATCCGCTCCCCATAGCGGGGGGAAGCCAATAGTCGGTCGACCACCTTCTCATAGGCGTTAGGGGAGGCGTCCTTCAGGAAATCGTCGAGTTCTTTGGGGGTAGGTGGCAGGCCGGTCAAATCGAGGCTGACCCGCCGGATGAGGGTGGCCTTGTCCGCCTGAGGCGATGGCTGCAGCCCTTCCTCTTCCTGCTTGGCGAGGATGAATCGGTCAATCTCGTTCTTGGGCCAAGTCTTGTGTTGAACGGCAGGCAGCGGAGGTCTGACGGGCGGCACGAACGCCCAGTGCTGCTTGTATTCCGCTCCTTCCGCGATCCACTGCCGAAGGGTAGCTTTGTCCGAGTCGCTGAGCGTCTTGTGGGTGTCGGGAGGCGGCATGACGTCATCGGGATCTTTGGCGTTGATCCTGGAAATCAATTCGCTCTTGTCTGGTTGGCCCGGAACGATGGCGACCTTCCTGTCTTTTAGCGGCTGTGTCGCCACTTGGGGGTCACTCAGATTCAATCCTGCTTGAACGGCTTTCGGGTCCTGCCCATGGCATTTGAAGCACTTTTCAGCGAGAATCGGGCGAATGTCCCGATTAAAGTCGATCCTTTTTGGAGCGTTGGAATGAGGCGTCGCCCAAAGCGCGCCTGCCGCCAGCAACCCCAGGGAGATCCCCATAACCGTGAACCGCCGAATCATCTCTTCAGCATACACGAGGGATCGTCGACGCCTCTGCTTTTACCAGGTATTGAAAGCGGACTTGGACCGAATTCCGACGCCCTCAGGGCTACATCTGCACGCCGACGAAGTCCGCGAGCTTCTTGAGGTCGCCCATCAACTCCGTGAACTGAGTGGGAGTCAACGCTTGCGATCCGTCACTCAGCGCGTGGCCCGGATCCGGGTGCATCTCAATCATTACACCATCCGCCCCCACGACGAGCGCGGCCCTCGCCATCGGCGCGACATACTTGGCGACTCCGGTTCCATGGGAGGGGTCCACGACGACGGGCAAATGTGAGTGCTCTTTCAGTACCGCCACTGCCGAGAGGTCGAGTGTATTTCGGGTGTAACTGCGGTCGAGTGGGATCACACCACGCTCGCAGAGGATGATTTGGCTGTTGCCCTGGTTGAGAATGTACTCAGCGGCGAGCAGGAACTCATCGATAGTCGAAGACGGTCCCCGCTTCAAGAAGATCGGTTTGCCACTATTCCCTGCCTCGATGAGCAGAGGGAAATTCTGCATCGAGCGGGCCCCAATCTGCAGGATATCGACGTACTTCGAAACGAGCGGCACCAGGTCGCCGCTCATAACCTCGGTAATGGTGACCAAGCCTTCTTCTTCGCCGACATGCTGCATGATCTTCAAGCCCTCTTCGGCCAGACCCTGGAAGGAGTAGGGCGACGTGCGTGGCTTGAACGCTCCACCTCGAACGACCTTGGCGCCAGCAGCCTTCACCACTCGAGCGGCGGTCGAGAACTGCTCATACGATTCGACCGAACAGGGTCCCCCAATCATCGTGAAGTGCCCCGGGCCGAAGGTGGCGTTCTTGACCTGGACGGTCGTTTTCGCGCGATGGAATTCGAGGGAGGCGAGCTTATAGGGCCGGCTCGTCTGGGTGATCTTGCTGACGCCGCTCAGCGAACCGATCAGCGCTTCGAGCATCTCGCGCTCATCGGCCGTGAGGGCGGCAGGGATGCCGATAGCCACACGATTTTCACCTGGCAACACCAGCGGCTCGTGCCCTTGGTCTCGGATGGTGGCGCAGACGGCTTGAACTTGCTGCTCGCTGGCATCGAGCTGCATGACGATGATCATCGAACTTGGAGGATACCTTTGCGCCCGCTGAGGGCCGAGACTGCGAAAGTGCCGGAATCCTGGCAATTCTCGCCGAACCGGACCGTTAGCACGAACCCTCTTGTATCATTGAATCGGGGAGTGAGTGTGCTGAGATGTTGACCTTGCTTGCTTCTTTTTTGATG
Organism: Fimbriimonadaceae bacterium; assembly: GCA_041911835.1. Lineage (GTDB taxonomy): Bacteria > Armatimonadota > Fimbriimonadia > Fimbriimonadales > Fimbriimonadaceae > JAYROD01. The sequence continues at coordinate 3,918 of JAYROD010000160.1, forward strand.
AATCCCCTCGATGTCGCGCCGATCCTGGTCGGTGGCGAACTCTGCCATCCCTCGAGACTGATGGTTGAGATCAGCTCTCCGATCGCGGAAACCGCTCTTGAGGCCAACGGGCTCAAAGTGATCCGGCGCTTTCCAGAGATTGGCTACCTCGCCGTCGAGACGCCGTTCGGAACGCTATTGCGCTCACGGGCGCAGGCGGCGAGATTGCCAGGAGTCGTCGAGGTCGACTTGGACCGCTGTGCGCTCCCCGCCTATACGCCCAACGACCCGATGTTTGGGGATGAGTGGCACATCCAAACGATCAAGGCCGACGTCGCTTGGAACCAGTCGCTGGGCTCGACCAGTGCGATCATCGCCGTCATCGATACAGGGGTCGAGGTAACCCACGAAGATCTCGCGGGCAACGTTTGGGTCAACGCGGGCGAAATTCCGGGAAACGGGATCGACGATGACGGCAACGGCTATATCGACGACGTCAACGGCTATGACTTCGCTTACAATGACTCAAACCCCGACGACCAGTACGGCCACGGTACCGCATGTGCCGGGTTGGCCGCGGGCGTAGGAGACAACGCGATCGGCGTTTGCGGAGTCGCTCCCAAGGCTCGAATCATGGCCCTCAAGGCCTCGACCGACGCCGGCTACTTTTACGATTCCAACGATGTCGGCGCCTATCTCTATGCGGCCCATAACGGCGCCAAGGTCTTGTCGATGAGCTTCTTTTCGGATCGGGTCAGCAACTCGGAGCGACTGGCGATCGACTATTGCTGGGCGCATGGCGTTTTGCCGGTTGCGGCCTCGGGTAACTCCAACTTCATCTATCCGTACTACCCGGGCGCGTACGAGCACACGATGAGCGTAGCCGCCACCACTCAGTCCAACCAGAAGGCAGGTTTCTCGGACTTCGGAAGTTGGGTCGATGTAGCAACCCCGGGCGTCAACCTCACCACCACTGCGAAGAACAACGCATATACGAACGGTTTTGCGGGAACGAGCGGCGCGACCCCTATCGCCGCTGGAACGGCCGCTCTGCTTTTCGGAGCTAATCCCTTGGCGAGCAATGCCCAAGTTCGCAATGCCATCGAAGACACGGCAACGTTGCTCAACCAAGCGCCCTATGGCGAATTCGCAAACTATGGTCTTGTCAATGCCGATGCGGCCATGACGGCCATCCTCGGCTCTCCCGCTCCCCCACGCAGTCCGATCGTTCGTTATATGACTCCGGCCGGCTTCGAGGGCACTTTGACTCCGCCAACCGTTCTGAGCACTTCGCGCATCTATGGCCGCGGCTTCCAGAAGCCGGTGCCCGTATTCGTCACCTTGAATGGGAAGACCCTGAAGATCGTGAATCGCGACCGGGACTGGCTCGACGTCGCGATCCCGAGGATCGCAGGCACGCTCAACGTCTACGTTTCCGGATCACTAGTGAAATCGATCACGGTGCAGAGCGCATCTCAGACCATCTATTCCGGCATCGAGGCTTCGACGCAGGGCGCCACGTTGACCGGGGGCTACTTCGCGATGTTGCTTCAGGATACGAACTACGTCAATTGCGATGTGCGCAGCGACGGAAACATCTTGGTGCAATCGGTGTTCCGTCGAGTCAAGCCAACCTCCAACATGTCGCTGGTGATCCGAAGGCGCTACAACGCAACGGCGAACGGCACCGAAAAGCTGTACCTCTACGATTGGACCACGGCGAGCTACCCTTATGGAAGCTTCGACCTGCTGAGCACCACCCCGGTAATGAGCGGCTTCACAACGACCGTGATCCCGCTGACGAACCCGGCGCGCTACGTAGATCCAGAGGGCACCATGTATTTCCAACTGCTAACCGACACGGTCGACGCCGGCGGAAACGTGGATATCGATGTGCTGCAATTAACCAAGTAGCTGCGACTACCCGCCCGATTTCAAGCTGAATTGTCCGGCGGCGATCACGGCTTGGGCGATGATCGCATAGCCAGGGTCACGGGGATGGACATCGTTTTCTCCGATCCAGGTGAGCGCCAACTCGTTGCCTACGAACGGCCTGTACACCGGTGCGAACGCAGCATGGAAGCGCTTCGCGAGCACCTGCAGAATACGATTCAGTTTTGGAATCGCATATTGCCCAATCCGATTCTCTTGGCTATCCGGGTAGGCGCCATACGGATTGTAATAGCCTGGAATCTTGATGACGGCTTGGGGGCACTCCTGACGAATGACGACCAGAGCATTATTCAGGCGAACTGCCGCGGCGTCAAGGGTGGAATCGACTTGCGCCACTTGCTGTTCGAAAGGCAGGGCGAAGAATGAAGACGTTTCCAAGTTGAGCAAGTCATTTGCCCCAAGCGCAAACGTGACATGCGTCACGACCCTGCCTGCGCTTCGCTCGCTCGCCATCTTTGCGTGGAAAGTATTGACCTGGCTCTGCCGAAAGAGAATCGGATAATTGGAGTTCAGCAATGCGCCCACTTCCGACGTATCGTAGAAACTCGCAGTCGATTCTCCAGGAATACCGAGGTTGATCAACTTTGGCCTGACGCCGCCTTGGATCGTGCCGAGAAAGTCGGCAAAGATCTTGACGTAACCCTTGTCTCCCGGGCCCCGAGCCGTATCGTTTGGTTGATAACCCCAGGCAACCGAGTCGCCAAGGGCGATGTAGGTCTTGTTCTGGGCAAAAGTAATGGCCGCGGCCAGCGCAAGAACCAAGGAAACGAACGGACGCCGAACCATAGCCTCATTATGGCGTTGTGCCTATGCCGGTGAGGCTGAGAATTCTTCCGTTGCGGTGGTCGATTTCTTTGGGCTGATTGAGCCGGACCTGGGGGCGGGGCCAGGCTCAAAGGTAAACTCTCTTATTCGCATGGACCTCAAGTTGGACCTGAAAGGCTCACTCAATCTGCCCGATCCCGAGTTCACGATCCCGATGAAGGCAGACCTGCCATCTCGCGAGCCAGAGATTCAAGCCCACTGGGATGAGCAGAAGATCTACCACCTGCTACAGGAGGTCCGTAAGGACGCACCGAGCTTCGTGCTCCACGACGGCCCACCCTATACAAACGGTCCGATCCATATCGGGACGGCACTGAACAAGATCCTCAAGGATTTCGTGGTCAAGTCTCGATGCATGATGGGTTATCGTGCCCCTTACGTCCCGGGATACGACAATCACGGGCTCCCAATCGAGCAAGCCGTGATGAAGGAATTCGCGGAGCGCAAAGAGACGCCGGACATCGCGACCCTGCGCGCTGCGTGCCGATCCCACGCCGCAAAATACGTCGACCTTCAAACCGAGCAGTTCAAACGACTTGGCGTCTTTGGACTGTGGGAACGACCGTACGCGACGATGGATTACCGGTTCGAAGCTGAGATCGTCCGAGTTTTTAAGCGCTTGGTCGAGCTTGGCTATGTCTATCGAGGCTTGCGCCCCACACTATGGAGCCCCACCTCGAGAACCGCGCTCGCCGACACGGAAATCGTATACAAAGACCACGTTAGCAAGGCGATTTACGTCCGGTTCCCGCTGCGCCACGACCCCAATCGGCTTTTCGAGAAGTATTCCAACTTCTACACGATGATCTGGACCACGACGCCCTGGACGATTCCAGCCAACCTGGCGGTGGCCTTCCACCCAGAACTCGAGTATGCGGTTGTCGAGGTTGCGGGAGACCACTACTTAGTTCTTGGAACCCTCGTCGAGAAGCTCGCCGCCGAACTTGGCTGGGAGCACAACTCGGTCAAGGAGACGCTGCAGGGCATCAACATCGACGAAGTCGTTTTCAAGCATCCGATCTTTGACCGGGATTCCCTTGCCGTCATGGCGGAATACGTGAGTGACGAAGAGGGCACAGGTGTCGTCCATACGGCCCCCGGACACGGTCGCGATGACTTCTACACGGGGCTCAAATACAACTTGCCGATCCTGTCTCCTGTGGACGATCGCGGGGTTCTGACTTCTGAGGCCGGGGAATTCGCAGGTGTCAGTTACAAAGAGTGCGACATGGTTGTGGTCGAGCGACTCAGTCAGGTCGGAAACCTCCTCAAAGTCAGCGATTACTCCCACAGCTATCCTTACGCCGAGCGGGATGATAAGCCCGTCATCTTCCGCGCCACGGAGCAGTGGTTCGTCGGTATCGATCAGAACGAACTCCGCCAGCAGATGATCGACGAGATCGAGCAGGTCAATTGGTATCCGGCGAGCGGCGAAAACCGAATCCGCGCCATGGTCGGTGGCCGCCCCGATTGGTGCATCTCGCGCCAAAGGCCGTGGGGAGTGGGAATTCCAGTCTTCTACGGCACTCCCAGTGGAGAGCCGCTCCTCGATCCCGAGGTGATCGAACGGGTCGCGCAGCTCATTGAGAAGGAAGGTTCGGATGCCTGGTTTGTAAAACCCGCTAGCGACATCCTTCCGCCGGGATACAAGCATCCGGTTACCGGCGAAACCGAATTTCGAAAGGAAACGGACGTCTTCGACGTTTGGTTCGACAGCGGTTCCACAAGCCTATGCGTGCTCGACGGAAACGTCGAACCGCAATGGAAAGAGGCTTGGCCTGCTGACGTCTACCTCGAAGGTTCCGATCAGCATCGCGGCTGGTTCAACACGTCGCTCATCATCGCCAGCGCGATAAAGGGAGCGGCTCCCTACAAGGCAGTCGTCACGCACGGATTCGTAATGGATGAGAATGGGCTCAAGATGTCCAAACGCTTCGGCAACGTGGTCGACCCGCTCGCCGCGTGTGGACAGTACGGCGCCGACGTGCTGCGGTACTGGGTGGCTAGCGTCGACTGGGCCAACGACGTCCCATGCTCGGACGGAATCCTCAAGCAGTTCGGCGAGCATTACCGCCGGGTTCGCAACACCATGCGGTTCTTGTTAGGCAACCTGTCCGATTACGACCCACAGTCCAATCCTCCGCTTCTGCCCATTGACGAATGGGTGATCGAACAGGCTGACCTTTTGGTTAACGAGTGCTTGCGATCGTACGAGGAATACGATTTCGGCTCGGTCATCAATTCGGTGCACAACTTCTGCGTGCAGCAGTTGTCTTCGTTCTATCTCGATGCCATCAAGGATCGAATGTACTGCGATGGCAAGGAGTGGGATTCCAGACGCTCGGCTCAATCGGCCTGTGCATATGTGCTTCATCGGCTGCTGGAACTGGTAGCTCCGATCCTGCCTCATACTGCCGAGGAGGTTTACTCCCGCTTCCCAGCTCCAGATAAGCTGCCGACGGTTCATGCGCTAACGATCCAAGGTCCAAACTCGGATCGGCTGGATCAAATCGAGGCGAGCGAACTTCAAGCGGCGTTTTCGAACCTGATGGAGACCCGTTCTGCCGTCTTCACGGACTTTGAAACCTGGAAGCAGTCGCAGGACATCAAGGACTCCCAAGACGTCATCGTGACGATCGAGGGAGGTCCGGCGACGATCCAAGAGCTCAGGTCGTTCGGGGATGACCTACCCAACCTACTCAAGGTGAGCTGGGTCGAATTGTCCGAAGGTGAGCCGAACGTAACGTTCCGCAAGAGCGAGTTTCTAAAATGCGAGCGGAGCCGACTGAGGCGGCCAGACGTGGCGATGGTCGGCGACATCCCATTTAGCGCAAGAGACCGCAAGGTGTTGGGGCTGTGATCGCAGACGAGCGAGAGCCTGAGAACAGTCCGCAGCATGAGATGCCGCACCCAGCCGAGGATCAAAAGTCCGCTCTGGGACTGTTCATCGGGCTTTCGTTGGCGCTCATCGGACTCGATCAGCTCGTCAAGTTTTGGGTCCGCGTAGCTGCGCACGGCATCGAGAACCACACGATCTCCAGTCCGTGGCCGAACGTGTTTGAAATTAAGCTTGTTTACAACGGCGGGATAGCATTCGGGATGTTCCAAGGGTCGGGGATCTTGCTTTGGCCGATCGCGATCGGAATCGCGCTCGCCGCGACGTTCTACAGCGTCCGCCACCCCGGCGATAAACCAATCATCCACATCGCGATGGCGCTTTTGGCGGCTGGTTCGATCGGAAATTTAGTGGACCGCGTCGCTGCAGGGCGGGTAACGGATATGTTCTTCATCCGTGCCATCAACTTCCCTGTGTTCAATGTGGCTGATGCCTGCATCACGGTCGCCGCGATCCTGCTCGGCTATTTTTGGCTCATGGACTCGTTCTTTCACCGCCATAAGTCCGAGAAAACGACCGATATTGAAACGGGAACGCCCATCGGGCAGTAACCAATATCAGCATGAGTTTCAAGAATTCAGCGCAGCCGAAAGGTCCCATTCCGGGGAGGGCGGGGATCATCATGCTGGCCGCGGCAGCGGTTCCAGTGATCATCACCGCCTGCAAGCCTCTGGCCAAGGCGGTTGGCAAAGGGCTGATTGCCGCCGGCGAGGCGCTAAAAAAAGCGGGCGAAGAGACAGTAGAGCCTAAGAAAGAGACCGTCGCTTCGAAGCCATCGACAAGCGCCGCATCGGCGCCGCCCAAGGTCGAAGAAGCGCCGCCGGTAAAGGTTGCGTCGAAGGTCAAGCAATCGAAGCCCAAGAAAGCCCCCGAGATGAAAGCTTCAAAGCCTGCCAAAGCGAAGAAATCGGCAGGCAAGCCCAATTCGGTCCAAGCCCCAAAACGACGACGCCGAACCGCGCCGGAAGGCATCGAAACCGGCTAATTCTCCATCGGGATCGGGTTAGAATAACGCCAACGGACACTTGGAGGCGAGTTCATGATGGTCTTGAGCATTTTTCTACCCGCGATTCTGTATTCCGGGCCTGTTCGGTGGCAGGCGGTCCAGAGCGAACAGGAAAAGCACCCCGGTCGGACGGAAAAGACGCACAAGCCTAAGAAGACGCGTCGGGCGCAGATCTCGCTCAATGACCAATTGTCGTTCCAATTCCAATACAACAAACAGAGCGAAGCGAACGACAATCAAAGCGTACAATTCACCTACGATCACGTCTTCTCGCCGATCCTCCAGGTATCCGTTCAGGCGCCAAGCTATCAATGGGGGGTTTTGAGCGGAGCTCGCGGCCAAGGCTGGAATGATGTGGATATTTCGGCGACCTGCCAATTTGCTAAGGGCGGCAAAGCCGGCGACTGGGCCCACCCCGCCCAATCGGTGATCGTCGGCGCGACCCTTCCCAATGGCAGCAAGGCGCTTACCAATGGCGCCATCCAGCCTGCGGCCACCTATGCGGTGAGCTGGGCAGTCGATGCCCAGGCGTCAATCGACCTCAACCTGGGAGCCGGGTATCAGGCGAACGGCGGCCATTCTTACACGCAGTTCACAGGCAATCTGTCCTACGAGTACAACTTCAACCCCAAATTGAGCGGCTTCGTCGAGGCGAACATGCAGGCGAATTCGCCGAGTCGCGCTCCCAACCAAAACAGCGGCCAAATCGGGCTGAGCTATCAGGCTACGCGCTGGGCCTCTTACAGCCTTGGCCTGCAGCAGAACTTCTATAAGCCGCAACCTGGGTATCTAATCACTGCCGGGCTGACGATCTTCCTTCCTTAGGTTTGGCGGCAGGCTAAAGGCGTGAATGCCGTGCTTGGAGTTGCCTCCTTCTCGCATTCGCCGTTCAAAAGCAGATCACCATCGGCGGCGGGTGCCGATGATGCAGTGGTCGGCGATGATGCTGCCTGTCGGACCTGAAAATGCGCAGATCGATGGGGGAACCGGGCCTCGTTGAAGTTTAGCCGGGTTTAGTCCCATAATAGGGTTCTTCTCAGGGCGGTTAGCTCAGTGGTAGAGCACTACAATGACACTGTAGGGGTCACAGGTTCAAGTCCTGTACCGCCCACCATCTTTTTAGGTTCAAAACAGCCCCCAAAATAGGGCGCAAAGAAGAATGAGGCTCTCGACCAATTGAACCTGATTGACCTCTACAATCCGGGCAAAAGCAATGTAGTGGTCAGTTGGTGCGAGGAACAGTTCGGATACATCAATCGGGCAAGGGGCAACCGTGTCCCGAAGCCTACTCGCGGTTCACATTCCCAGCGAGAAGCCGTACCTGTCAAAATCGAGAAGTTGAGCTATCAACCAGCTCGACCCTTGGACGTCCCCAATGTCTGCTGACAGAATCGAGCTGCTCGTTATCGTGGTCGCGGCGGTGGCAATACTTGCCCGAAAGCTGCGCTTACCTTACACGGTCGGGCTCGTTTTGGCTGGAGTCGCTCTTGGCCTGCTGCCGGGCAACGAACATCTTAGGCTCACCCGGGACCTGGTCTTCTCTTTCCTACTGCCGCCGTTGGTGTTCGAAGCCGCCATCAATATACGGTGGCCCGAACTCCGGAAGGACCTTGTTTTTGCTTCTTCGTTCGCCACCCTAGGTCTAGCAGTTGCGGCCGTGGTGGTCGCCATAGGCATGCACCTAATTGTCGCCTGGCCCATCGCCACGGCGGCGGTGTTCGCCGTTCTCATCTCGGCAACCGATCCCGTTTCGGTCATTGCCGCGTTCAAGGAATCAGGGAAGTCGGGCCGAATCCGGCTGATTGTAGAGAGTGAGAGCCTGCTGAACGATGGCACGGCAGCCGCTGCATTCGCGATCGCAATCGCTGTAGCGACAGGCGAGCATGTTGGAGTTTGGGACGGTGCTCTGAAGTTTCTTCTTGCCGCGGGCGGAGGCGTTCTCTGCGGCGGAGTTGTAGCCTTGGTTGGTCTGCTCCTTGTGGGCAAGACCGACGATCACTTGGTCGAAATCGCACTCACAGTTGCCATCGCCTACGGATCGTTCCTCCTGGCCGAAGAGCTGCACCTTAGCGGCGTCCTTGCGACTGTGACGGCTGGGTTGCTCGCCGCCAATTACGGGTCGGCGGGCTCGTTCAGCGACAAGGGCAGAGACGCAGTCGAATCATTCTGGGAATTCGCAGCCTTTGCCGCCAACTCCGTCGTGTTCCTTCTCATCGGCGTCCGGGCCACCCGAATGGCCATTGGGCCTTATGTGGTTCCCGCGCTGGTCGCCATCTTCCTCGTCCTTGCTGGACGCGCGATCTCAGTTTACGGATTAAGCGCGCTATTCTCACGAAGCCGATGGCGTGTGAATCCTGCCGGACAGCACCTACTGTTTTGGGGAGGCTTGCGCGGAGCCCTCGCCTTGGCCCTCGTACTCGGAGTGCCCGATTCGGTCCCGGGCGTTTCGGAGTTGACGGTCGTCACGTTCGGCGTCGTCATCTTCTCGGTGGTGGTTCAGGGTCTTACCATCAATCCGTTGATTACCCGGGCAACGCGTGACTCCTAGGTCTAGTTCGTTGCCCCGAACCCTTCCTGTTCGTCGGAGTTGCCAGGAGCAGGTTTCAACTCATGAAGATAGCCTTCGGTCGTCGTCTCCTTGGTAATCACGGAACGCACATGAAGCTCTTGGTCCTTCCCATTCACCTTAGGCAGCAATGCTTGGAGGAGCTTAACCTGATCAGGAGCAATCGAATAGGGTGTTCTTACGACCGCGTACACCAACGACTTGTCATCGCCGGTCGAAAACCTGAGGTCCGCAAGAAAAACGCCAGGATATGCTTTCAGCGCTCTTTCAAGTTGGGAGCGCGTTTCCGCCTCGACAAGTTCTCTTTCAATGGAACGAGTGAAGTTGAGTCCGAGGACAATGGCGAGGACAAGCAAGAGGACGACGCTGGCGCTGATCCGCCCAAAGTAGGTGCGCTTGTCAGCGACTCCATCCGTGAGAGCGTGATACCCGTGAATCCACATGACTACGCTCGACGCGAACTGAATAGCCACCAGGTTTGTGATGAAAAGAAGGAATCCCCCTAAGGCAAGTTTCACGTCGCCTCTCGCGAGGCAAATCGAGCAAGTGGCGAGCGGAGGCACGAGCGCAGTGGCGATAGCCACGCCAACCAGGCCGACGCTCAGTTTTGGCGAAACGGTGGCATAGGCGCCGGCGGCTCCGCCAGCCAATGCGATCATCAGGTCAAGGATGTTTGGCTTCGTTCTCGACAGGATTTCGGCAGTGAGCGGAATGTCCCGATGCACGTATCCGATCGCAAGAGCCACAACAAGAACCAGGCAAACCCCTGCGGCTTCTGCTGCAAGGGACCTTCGAAGCAGAGTGTTGTCTCCGTCCACGAGGGCGAGGGCTATACCCGTTATCGGCCCGAGCAGCATCGCGATGATCATCGCCCCGATAACGACTGCGGCGCTGTTACTCAGGAGTCCGTAACTGGCGACGACCGTGGAGAGGCCGTTCATCGTCATGTAGGCGACGGACAGCGAAGAGCCAGATTTGATTGATTCCCGGATGCTATTTCTCGCTTGGTCGCGCGACACGGTCCACTCCTCAAACCTTCACTGGTCGGTCGAGTTTATTGCATAACAGCGAACAGGATGCTTCCGTAGCTCTGTAGCCGGTTACCGTTCCGGCCCGGGTAAGGCTCCCGACAAAAAGAATTTCAATATGTCATAATATTATGAAATGGATGAGAAAGGCTCGATGGAGGATGTGGTCGTCGCTCGGGCGAGCGAGATTTTCGCGGCACTCTCGAATCCGACACGGCTGAGGATCGTCGAGTGGCTGTGTCACGGGGAACGCTCTGTGGGCGACGTCGCGACGCAAATGGAGATTGGCCAATCGGGGGCTTCCCAGCATCTAGCCCATCTAGCCAGAACGGGCCTCGTGGTTTCGTCGGCGCACGGCACTTCTCGGCATTATCGAGTGCGAGGGCCACGAGTGCGGGAAATCCTCCGGCTCATCGACGAGTTTTGCCACGCCCACATACTTTACGGCGCGCCCCTTGAGCCTGAGGGAACCGAGTGAGCGCAGGTCCGGATATCGATGATCGCGGTAGTGCACAGCACGAAGTCCACACCGAACTCCGCGAATACCTACACAGCCGTGATGACCGACACAGAGTGTTCCCCAAAGCGGCGTTGGTGGGCCTGCTCGCTGGCATTGTCGCGGTCGCGTTTCGGTCCTTGCTAGCGCTTGCAGACTATGCGAGGAACCGGATTGAGGCATTGTCGCACGGCTCACCCTTTGGATGGCTTGCCCCAGTTCTCGTGTCGGGCCTGGGAGCATTCGCGGCCTTATTGGTGGTCAGACGCTGGGCAACTGAGGCCTCTGGAAGTGGAATACCTCACGTGGAGTCCGTGCTTCGCCGTCATCGCATTTTTGATTGGAAGAGGATTCTGCCCGCCAAGTTTGTCGGCGGCGTAATGGCCATCGGCTCGGGGCTTGCACTCGGGCGGGAGGGGCCAACGATTCAAATGGGAGCGGCTGTGGGTGCGGGCACGGCTCGTCAGCTCAGGACAAGCACGCAGGAACGGCTGGTGCTCATCGCTGCGGGCGCTGGAGCGGGCCTTGCCGCCGCGTTCAATGCGCCCCTTGCCGGTCTTGTCTTCGTTCTTGAAGAGCTACAGCGTGACTTCCGCCCGATGGTGTTCGGCGCAGCTTTCATTGCCGCAGCCGCTGCCGATGTTGTGTCGCGGCTCTTCTCGGGTCAACTTCCGGTCTTCACCGCTCCGGCATATCCAGCTCCAACGCTCACATTGCTGCCCATATTCGCCCTCCTCGGAGTCGTAGCGGGACTCTTGGGGGTGGCTTTCAACAATGGTATCGTTGCGGCGCTAAACGGATTCGCCTCTATGGGAGCGAAGACGAAAACCTGGGCTGTCGTGACCCTGGGCGCAGTAGTCGGATTGATCGGATACTTCCACCCGGGACTGATCGGCAGTGGGCACACGATTGCCGAACTTGCGCTTGAAGCGAAGCTCGCGTTCGCGGCGCTCCCCATCTTCTTTGCCACAAGGTTCCTCCTAACGCTTGGTAGTTACGGAACGGGTGTGCCTGGCGGCATCTTTGCCCCTCTCCTCGCTCTCGGTGCGCTTCTCGGCCTCTTCGTTGGCGATTTGAGTATGAAGCTGTTCCCAGCAGCTGGAGTTTTGCCAGGAGCGTTTGCCGTGGTTGGGATGGCAGCCTACTTTACGGCGATCGTCCGGGCTCCCTTGACAGGAATTGTTCTCATCGTCGAGATGACCTCCAGCTACTCCTTGAGCCTCCCTCTCCTTGTAGCTTGTTTCAGTGCATACGGTGTTGCCGAAGCGACAAGAAATCTGCCTATCTACGAGACCCTGCTGCAGCGGGATCTCGCAAGTGGAGGCGGCGAATCGGAGGACAACGGAGAAACCCTTGTCTTGGAATACGAAGTCGAACCGGGCTCGCCGTTCGAAAGACGCACGGTCCGCGAGCTCGGTCTTCCATCAGGAGTCTTGTTCGTCACCTGCCGGGACGGGCATCGAGAGTGGCTACCTGACGCCGGAACTCGGCTCGAAGCACACATGCGAGTGACTGCCGTCGTGTCGGCACACGCAAAGAACGGTCGAGCAGTGCTGCAAGAGGGCTTTCGATCAAGGGAATAATCGAAGATGATCCGGTTCATTAGAACCAGTCTGAGGTCCACCTTTTTGTACCCTATGTTGCACCCTGTCGACGACGGGAAACGGGGCACGGTGGGGTCAGGCGGGTCGATTTTGAATCTAAGAGATGATGGTGAACGGGGACCGATCCCAATGACACTGTAGGGGTCACAGGTTCAAGTCCTGTACCGCCCACCATCTTCTTGCTCACGTCCTATCCAAAGAGTTCTGCGACTGCTTTGCCGAAGTCTGCGCCGTCGAAGCTGCTGACGAGCACCGAATGGCCCAGGAACATCCCTTGATCGTCGTAATAGAGGTCTACCATTTTGCTTCCCGTGACATTGATGGCCCTCAGCGTCAGCTTGGATTCGAACTCGGTCTCTGAGAGCGGAGGGTTCGAACCCGGCTCGATCGATCCGCCGTCTTCGTCCTCATCCTCGTCGTCGGAGTTCCACTCCTCGTTGTAAAGCGCGAGCAGGTCCCTGGAGGCGACTTTCTTGGCGACCTTGTCGAGCTCGGCTAAGCCCGAAACCACTTGTGCGGCGAGACTCAAGGTGACCTCGAGGGGCTGATCGTCAGGCAGCATCCCAACCTGGATGTTCCTTGATTCGTGCAGGATCGTGGCTGTGGCCTCGAATGGCTCGCCACCGGTTTGTTCGATCTCTCCCAAGATATCGTGCTTCATCTCTGAGTCCTTTGCGGCATTATGATCCGAGCGGGACTCGTCAGCAAGGTCGGCATGGAGTTCCTTGACTGCCTTGGGTTAGGAGGCAGCGTCAGGCGCCTCCATGAAACCCATAAACGATCAAGCTGGGGCTTATCGGTTTCGAGTTCCGAGACGGAGCCATCTGCCCAGTAGAAAGAGAGGCACGAACAGCAGCACGATGGCGGCGAATTGTTTTGGCCACACGTGCGCGCTTGGGCCAAATAGGGCAGCCGTCGCGATGATCGAAACCATCATGGCGGCCAAGAAAGGCACTCGAACACTCGCATTAGGGAACGGAGTGTGAAGTTGGGACGCGATAGCCGTCCTCTCGCGGAGTTCTGCGTTCTCCTTCTCCAGGCTGTCGAGTCTTCGCTTAATCTCGTCCTGATCTTTCGATTGTCGGAGCTCGAGGAGCATCTTGGAGACGGTAGCCGGGGAAACCTGAAGCGCCTCGGCAACGTCCTGGACCGTCGGCTGGCCTTGTGCCATTGCTTGACGCTCACCAAACCGCTCGACGAGGGCCCGAACCTCTGATGCAGTTACTGGCTCGGTTTCCTCAGGCAATAAGTGTTGTTGTTCCATGGACGCTTATCGACAGGATGTCTGTCTAGCAGTACAGGTACGAACGGCACCATCGAATGGTTGCGGGGGCGCAATCAGTTGGCCTGTGGTTCCAACTGCCCCCATGTAACCGATTCTTGTTCAGCCGGACGAGGATCAAGAGCTCAAAGCCTATGGGGACACGACCTTATTTAAGGTCGTCGGCGGGCAGGCCGAGATCGACATTAGCATCCGCATAGCGATCACACCTCCGGGGAATGGAACACCCGCGTCGACTACTTCTTGGGTCCCAAGAACTCGTCGTACCCGAAGTCTTGCGGAGCCGCCAAAGCTAGATAAGTGAAGCGCATGACGCGCTGGTTCGATCCCGTGAGCGAAAGTGTGACGCCCTGCTCGGTCCGCGTCGCGGTGAGTTTCTCCTTGCCGTTGGCTTTGCCGGTCGGCCCTTCGGTCACCGTCAGAATCGCACCGCCCGCTGCGACTTTCCAAAGTCCGCCGTATCCAGTGAGCATATTGCGCATCATCCACCGGCCTTCTTCGATGCCGAGATACATGATTTGCCCTGGGGGAACTCCGCTCATGTCCTTTGCGCCATAAAAGGCGGGATCATCGTGGATGTAGAAGCCCACGACGCTGGCGGGCCTCGTGGCGTTTTTGGGCGCCGACGTTGCGGCCGCGGCGGCCCTTTCCGGAAGCTTGGCCTGCTCGGCTCGAGGACACCCCGCGATGGCC